>JAEEYG010000108.1 GCA_016291695.1 Clostridia bacterium
AATGTCAAAAGAAGACACTACAATCATTATGGCTTCTCATAACCTAAGAGAGTTAGAGGACATTTGCGATAATATAGGTCTACTATACAAAGGTGGAATCATATTTGAAAGCGAAATTGACTCTTTAAAAACAAACATGTTTAAGATTCAAATTTCTCTTCCTAATGATTTTAGCGAAAAAGAATTTGAAAACTACAATGTTCTTAGTTTTAAAAAGAGTGGAAGCGTTGCAACTGTGATAATCAAGGGAGATAGAGAAAAGTATGAGAATGATTTGAAAGCTTTAAACCCAATCATTTTGGACTTTTTACCACTTACTTTGGAAGAGATTTTCATTTATCAAATGGAGGTGCTAGGATATGAATTTAACTCAATGGTTTAATTTTGATTATTTCATACAAAACATAAAAAAATCTAAAGCAGTTATTGTATTTATATCGCTTTTAGTTCCCATATTTACAGCTTTAATGCTACTTATGAATAATGGCTCAAACTATGTCGTTGAGTTTTATGAATTAGGATTATTTAATACATTTTTTATGTATATAGTGCCAATAGTGTTAAGCATTACTCTTTTCAACTTTGCATTTAAAAAGAAAAGCTGTGACTTTATTGGAGGTATGCCAATCTCAAGACGAGCAATATTTGCTTCTAACACAATAGGCGGAATTTTAGTTATCCTATTAATCCAAGCAGTAACTGCATTGATTACCTTAATAGTATCTAAAATTGCATTTAATGCAGTATTGTTTGGAGCAATGATTTTTGATGTTTTTGTCTTTTATACTTTAGCATATATATTTGTTTTTACTGTTTGTAATTTGGCAATTTGTTTCTCTGGAAATGTATTTGCAACGTTAGTTAGCGTTTTATTAATACTATTTTTGGTTCCGTTTACTTTAGAAGTATCAAAAATCTATAATGTTGAATTAACTACTAAATCAAAAGTAGTAAATGACAATGGAACAATAACATATTATAAACCATATAATTTCACTGCGCCTTCTATGACACTTGAAATAATTGATGGTAGCTTTGGTTATGATTTTAATAAGGCTTCAGCAGTGAAGATGGCAGTTTTAAGTGTTGTGTATATTGCAATTGGTACATATTTATTTGGAAGAAAGAAGTATGAATTTGCAGAAGAATCTTATGAGAATCTTGCTGTTCACCTAATTATAAAGTTTTTAACTTTGACGCCATTTATTGCAATTTTCGCTTTATCTAGGCTATATGAAGAACCATTTCCATTAGTAACTTTTATTGTTATTCTTGCAGTATATTATTTTGTGTTTGATTTAATAACAGGGAAAAAGGTTCAATTAAGAGTAACAATACCCGCTTTCATTGTTTCAAGCTTAACAATGTTTGCGATTTTTCAACTAACCGTTCCTCATATTTATGGATTTGCCAAAGAAAGCTTTAATATTAGTGACGTTAGTAGTGTCAGAATAAATTCATTATATCTATTAGGTGCAGGACCATATAAATTTGATTTAAATATCACTGATGGTAGCACGATTTCAAAGTTATTACTAAGTGGATATGATGATGAAATTCCTTTTTACAGTTCATATAGATATGACAAGCAAGCAGAAATGACAATTACGTTAAATAATGGACAAAAGCACACTTTTAAAAAGAGTATAGTTAATTCATTTATAGAAGACATAGGCTCATATGGTGACGAAAAGATTTCTGTATCAAAAACTGACTTTATTCCTATGATAGAAGAAAGAGGTCTATCTGATGCCGAAAAAGATACTATTAGACTAGCTTTGGAAAAGGATTTAGAAGGTATCACATACAGGGAGTACTATGAGAAATTAACTAACAAAAGGATGCCATATTACTTGAATTTTGTAGCTTATAATAATCATAGACTAATATCTGAAGATTACTCATACGCTGGATTCACAAATACAGCAAATGAAATTGCAAAAATAGTAAATGATCAAGCAGTAACTGGTATTAAAATGATGAGTTTGTCTGATAAAAATTGGGTTAATTATGGAGCTAATTGGAGAATAGATTGTATAAATGACTTGGCAAAATATGTTATAGAAAAGAACCCAAATATTGAGTTTTCTGAAGTAGATATGAAAATGTTTTCAAATAATGGTGTGGGAGTTACAGAAACTCTTCCGAGCGCAACTCCAGAGTTTAAATACTCTGATGATACATTGATATATCCGGAATTATTATCGATAGAAGGATTATTCTACTCTGACGTAGTACCTGGTGATGAAATTGCAAACTTTATTTTAGAACACAATAATGGATTTGACATTAACAAGCCTTATTTTGCAATTTTAAGTCATATGCCAAATGATATGGTGTTCTTAACAAATGATATAGAGGAATTTTACAAGCTATTTGCTAAATGGCATAACGAATCTGTTAAGAAATTTATCGAATCTGGAGAAGAGCCAAATCGTGAAGCTTTGCCATATTTACAACTTTTAAGTGAAGAATAATTGATGTAGTATTTCGTAGCGGCGCTACTCGCGTGCGTCATGGACAGCACTGCTGTCCTCTACTTAACTGAAAGGAGTGAAGTTATATATAATGATTAACATAGACTACACAAGTCGCACCCCAATATACGAACAAATAGTTAACGAAGTTGAAAGATATGTAACGCTTGGGATATATAAACCTAAGCAAAAGATAGAGAGTGTAAGAGAGCTTGCAAGTAATCTAGGAATTAACCCTAATACTGTAAAAAAGGCTTATGACGAACTAGAAAGAAGGAACGTTATTGCGACTTTTTCAACAAAGGGAACGTTTATAGCGGATAACATAAAAAATGTAACTAACTTGAAAATTGAGGAAAAGATAAGTATAATAAGGAATGAAATTTCCGAACTAGAAAAGCTTCGGAGTCTCAAAAAATGACGTTTTGAACCGTTTATAAACTTAAGGAGAAATACATTGGATAAGAAAAAGGTAATAACATATATACGTAATTTTGCACTATTCGTTGGATTAATAGTTTTAACTTTCTGGATAATTTTTAAAGACCAAGATGGAAATGAAGTTTTAAGAATACTTAGTAATTCAAAATGGGAGTTTATAGCAATAGGCTTACTAACAATGTTTGGCTTTTTGTGTATGGAAGCCATAAATATTCGGCAGAATGTTAAAACATTTGGGGGAGAAGTCATCATTTGGCAAAAACTTAAAATATGCTTTAATAGGTTTCTTCTTTAGTGCAATAACACCAGCTGCCTCACGGTGGACAACCTATGCAAGTATATTATATGCATAAAGATGGAATTAGCGCTGGAAGCAGTATGTTCACTCTTTTAATAAATATTACTTGTGTACTATTTGTTACCATTACGTTATCATTGTTTAACTTAATTTTTAATTATCAATACATGACACCAGGACTATTAGTTTTCTTTATTTTTGGCACGTTTATTAATGCATGTGCAATAATACTATTCTCGATAGCAATGTTTTCGGAAAAAACTTTAGAAAAGATAGTAAACTTTGTTAAAAGAATAGTGACAAGGCATTATGAGAAGAAGATAAAACGTATAGAGAAACTAAAGCTTCCTCATGCTGAAGCTCTAATAAATAGGGCAAAAAACAAGTCGGAAGCTAGAATAGCAAAGATAGATGAGCAGGCAGACAAGTACAAAGAAGATGCAAAATTATTAAAACAAAACAAAAAGATTATTATTAAAACTACAATTATTTACTATTTTCAGTATTCGCTTTACTATCTAATCTCTTATTGGGCATATAGAGCGATGGGATTAAATGAGCAAACATGGTTTGCTGTTACCTCGCTTCAATCAATTGTTTATGCAACAGTATCTGGAATTCCTTCGCCAGGAGCAGTTGGGGTTTCTGAAGCAGCATATATTGGGCTATTCAAAAACATTATTCCAGAACATTTAATTAGTAGTATCACATTACTAGTTAGATGTATGAGTTTCTACTTGTTTGTTGCAATTGCAGGAATTGTAGTTATATTTGCAGCAATTAAATCAAATTCAAAATCTAAGAAAGAAAATATTTGATTGTTGGGACATCCTTTTCTAGGGTGTCCTTATTAGATATAATGCCATTTTTGTGGTATAATATGCTTGTTTGAAAGGGGAGCATATAATGATAAATATTTTGCTTTCACGGAAACGAGAAAGTTTTTGATGGAGCTCTTACGGAGCTTCTTTCTATCACCAATAGAACAAAAGAAGCAATAAACTGTTATATCTTCACAATGAATCTGACAAGACTTGATGAAAAATTCAGACCAATTTCAGATGAACAAGTAGCTTTCTTAAATGAAGTGGTTGCTTCTAAAAACCCAGATAACAAAGTAACAAAGGTAGATGTTACTGATATATATGAAAAAGAGTTTGGCAATTGCAAAAACGAAACAGCATATTGTACACCATATACTTTATTAAGACTTCTTGCAGACCTTGTTCCTAATATGCCGGACAAATTACTATATTTAGATATCGATATGATGATTGCGGACGATTTAAACGATTTGTATAGTAAAGATGTTTCGAACGTTGAATTTCTTGCAGTTAAAGAAAAATATGGTTGCTGGCTAATATGGCACGACTACTTCAATGCTGGGATGCTACTATTTAACATGAAAAAGTTAACTCAAACACATCTTTTAGAGAAAGCTAGAGAGCTAATAAGAACTAAAAAGATGATGTTTGCTGATCAAGATGCTATTTATCGTTCGAAAACAAAAATGAAATTTTTACCTAGAAGATATAATGAACAATCAAAATTTGACCGAAAAGATACCTTAGTATGTCATTTTTGCAAAAGGCTGTTACTATGGCCTTGGTTTAAGATAGTAAATATTAAGCAATGGCATATAGATGATGTTCACAAATACTATAAATGCACAAGATTTGATAACGACTTAGATGAGTACATAAAACTAAAAGATGAATTTGAAAAAAGAAAGGTGAAGTAATGCATTACAAAAATAAAATTCCAATATTCTTTGCAGTTGATGATGGGTATATACCATTTTTGTCTGTTTCAATCGTTGGACTTAAGAAGAATTGTTCAAAGGACAATTTATATCTTTTAAAAGTACTATACAACAATATATCGGACTATAATATTAAGAAAATAAAAAAGCAGGAAACAGAGAACATCAGAATAGAGTTTATTAATGTTACAAACCATATGGAAAAGATTTCAGGTAAACTATACACGAGGGACTATTATTCAAAGTCAACATATTTCAGATTGTTTATTGCTGACCTATTTCCAGAGTTTAATAAAGCGCTATATTTGGATAGTGACATAGCAATTCTTTCGGATATTGCCAATTTATACAACATAGACATTGGTGACAATCTGGTCGGCGCAGCTCCTGATGGTGTTATTAGGACAACAGCCGAATTCCAAGAATATGCTGAAAAAGTTGTTGGTGTTAATGATTACAAGAATTACTTTAATGCGGGAATACTAATTATGAACTTAAGAGAAATGAGAAAGTGTGATTTCCAAGATAAGTTTGTGTATTTATTAGATACAATAAAATTTAAAGTCGCTCAAGACCAAGATTATTTAAACAGAATTTGTAAAGGCAGAGTAAAAATAATTAGTGATTCCTGGGATAAAATGCCTTTTAAAGAATTGCAGAATGGTGAGCCTATTAATCTGGTTCATTATAATTTATCTCTAAAGCCTTGGCACTATGACGGAATTTTATACGAAGAGTATTTCTGGAACTTTGCAAAAGAAACTGAGTATTATGATGAAATACTATCAATGAAGAAAAACTATACAGACGAAGAAAAAGATAAGGACAAAGAAGCCTATGAGGGCTTAGTTAAACTTGCGGTAATTGAAGCAGGATGCGTTGGTGACGACAGAAATAAGCGATAATTTGGGGTGATAATATGCCAAAAAGAAAAATACTAGATTTTTTAGGAAATCAAAAATTCAATGTTGAAGTAGAGGTTAAAGATGGCGAAAGGACAGTAAGAGTCACTGACAAAAATGTTCCTGAAAAGTCCAGAGATAGATTAGAAGTATTAACTCTTATGAAGGAATATGAAAAAGAGGGAAAGTTTGATGTAGACCTAGAAAAAGATCCCCCAACAATCGTACTTACGCCAGGTCAGGTTGATTATCTTCGAAAAAAATATTTAAGTAGAGTGAAGACTAAAGTTGCATATTCTGTTGGAAAACAATTTCTAAATGCAATGCTTAAAAACAATAAGATTATAATCAAAAAAGTAATTGGTATAGAGAATTGGAATGAAGTATCTACAGGAGCAATAGTTACTTGTAACCATTTTAATCCTTTCGATTGCTTTACTGTAGAAAAAGTCTTTAGAGATACGATTCATTACAAAAACAACAAGTACTTGTATAAAGTTATTCGAGAAGGAAATTATACAAACTTTCCAGGTTTCTATGGCTTCCTAATGAGAAACTGCTATACAATGCCACTTTCAAGTAACAAGCATGTTATGATGGAGTTTTTAGACGCACAAAGTGAGGCACTTCAGTCTGGCGATTTTATTTTAATGTACCCAGAGCAGAGCCTTTGGTGGAATTATAGAAAACCAAAGTCACTAAAAGATGGAGCATTTAAAATTGCATCAAAAAATAAAGTGCCAGTACTTCCAATTTTTATTACCCTTGAAGATAGTGAATTTATTGGAGAAGATGGATTTCCTATTCAAGAATATACAGTTCATATTCTTCCCGCTATATATCCAAGCGGTGGCTTATCGGACAGAGAAAATGCTGTAAATATGAGAAAAACAAACTATGAAATGTGGAAAGACGTGTATGAAGAGTTTTACAATATTCCACTTGAATATACTACAGACCCAGACAAGTTGAAGGAGTTGCTATAATCGTTGAAATATAATGAAACTAAAATGGTATACTATGAAGACGAATTAAATGACGAGTTTTCAACTGCTGAGATTACGCCAGACATAGTAGACGAGAATTATAAGTATATTCATAAAAACATTTTTTGGAGAATAGGAGAAGCAATTTTATTTTTAATTTCTTTGCCAATTAAGTTTTTTGTGCCTAAAGTACAATTTAAGATTAAATATGTTGGTAAGGAATGCGTGAAGAGCTACAAGAACACAGGTTACTTCATTTATGCAAATCACACACAGCCATTTTTAGACACTTTTTTACCTACTAATCATTTATTTCCAAAGGGTAATGCATTAATAGTTAATCCCGAAAACGTGTCGATGAAGGGAATGAAAACGTTAGTTAAAATGCTTCATGCGATACCAATACCAAATAATAAAAATGGAATGAAGAACTTTTTAAGTGCTATAGAGTACTATATTAAAGAGAAAAAGTACGCAGTTACAATATATCCTGAAGCGCATATCTGGCCATTTTGCACATGGATTAGAAACTTTAAAGCGGTATCATTTAAATATCCAATTAAGTACAATGTTCCATCTTTTTGCGTTACAAATACATATAAAAAGTATAAGGGCAGAGAGGGAGAGGTGCAAATTGTTTCATATTTAGATGGGCCATTTTTCCCTGACGAGAAAATTGAGAATCAAAAAGAAAGACAAAAAGACTTAAGAGATAGAATATATCAAAAAATGTGTGAACGAGCAAAATTAAGCGATGCAGTTGTAGTAAAATATGTACCGAAAGAATAAACCGTCAAAGCAAGGAATAGTTCCTTCTTTGACGGTTTATATTTTTTTATATTATGCAGATTCCACCGATTGCTTTATAAGAACTAAAGATTGGTCTTGTATAGTTATCATATGTATCTGAATTACCGATTACAGCAGTATCGCCTGACTTAACTAATCCAAGAGCCTTTGCAGATTCTATTCCCGAAGAAATCATTATATCTGCAAAATCTTTTTTAGTAAGTATTGGCGTAACGCCCCAAGTAAGATTCATCTGCCTTGCTGTCATTTCATTAGGTGTCAATGCTATTATCTCACAATCGGGTCTAAAAGCAGATACAGATCTTGGAGTATTTCCATGTTCAGATAAAGAAACAATTGCTTTTGCTTCCGTTTGCATAGCAACTTCACAAAGCGCATGTCCAATTATAAGATCTGGCGACATATTCTTAAAGTCTCCAGTTCTAGTTTTATTATTTAAAAGTTTCCAACTATCCATTTGATTTTCAGTATTCTCTGCAATCCTTGACATTGTTTCAACACATTCTGCAGGATATGCTCCACTTGCTGTTTCTCCAGAAAGCATTATTGCACTTGAACCATCTAAAACTGCATTTGCGACGTCACTAACTTCAGCTCTCGTAGGACGAGGATTTGTTATCATACTTTCTAACATCTGAGTAGCGACTATAACGTGCTTTCCTTCTTCAATACATCTTCTTATAAACTTCTTTTGAAGCATTGGAACTTTTTCCATTGGAATTTCTACACTTAAGTCGCCTCTTGCAACCATTATTCCGTCAGATACTTCTAATATTTTTTCAAAATTATCTACGCCTTCAATATTTTCTATCTTGGAGATAATCTTAACATCTTTTGCGTTATTTTCTCTTAGAACTTCCCTAATAGCCATGATATCATCAGCTTTTCTGACAAACGATGCAGCTATAATATCAAAACCATTTTGAATTCCGAATATAATATCCTTTTTATCTTTGTCGCTTAATAGAGGAAGATTAAGTGATAAACCAGGAACGTTTATGGACTTCCTATCAGAAAGCTTTCCACCATTTTTAACAAGGCATTTTATATTTTGTCCTTGAATTTCAAGAACTTCAAGTTCAATTAGTCCATCATTAACCAGAATTTTGCTTCCAACTGATACGTCTTTGTATAGTTCTGGATAATTAACGTATACCATAGATTCGTTACCCATGCATTCATCATGCATCAAAGTAAAAATATCGTCTTTTTTAAGAGCTATTTGCTTGTTTTCGAATTTACCTATTCTAATTTCTGGGCCTTTTGTGTCTAACATTAAGGGAATTGGCAAATCTAAATCAGAACGCACTTTTTTAAGTAAATCTATTCTTTTCTTCTGCTCCTCATAATCTCCATGTGAAAAATTTATTCTTGCAACATTCATTCCTGCTTTGCAAAGATTTACTAGTGTTTGGTAGTCATCAACAGCAGGACCAAGAGTACATACTATTTTCGTCTTTCGCAAGTCTATCACCTTTCCTTTTTAAAAAGGGCGCTATTTAAACGCCCTAAAAAATTAACTTTCAATCCATTTTACTAAAGATATATCATGCTTATTTATGAGCATTTCATGTTTTGGCAATACTCTAAAGGTATATCCATAGTTTCCGCCGTTATCTATATCTATATTTGCTGTATATTCATATGTCCCGTTTCCTAAATCATTTGAAAGCTCCATTTCAACGTTTGAAGTATTGATTAGCTTTTCTCCGTCTAAGAATTTTCCATAGAACACTTCGCATGTAACTGAAGAAGGATCAATACCTCCTAGAGTAACATTACATGATAGAGATAATTTGTCTCCTGCGCTAATAGCAAGCTCATTATTAATAGTTGGAGAAGAAATTGAAACATTGTTCCATTGTGCAATCATGTTTGCTTTCCAGTTTGTAAACTCTTCAACTTTTTCTTTAGATGAGTATGAACCATTTACTAGCTTAAGTTCAGGAACATATAGTCTATCTAGATAGTCACAAAGCATACGGTTTGTATTGTAAACTCCACCAACAGACTTAATAGAGTTTTTCATCATCTTAACCCACTCTTTGCTAACACCTTTTGAGTCTTTGGTGTAGTATAGTGGCATTATTTCGTTCTCAAGGCAGTTATATATGCTCTTGCAGTCGGCGTTATCTTGTAATTCATAATTTGTATACTCAGTATCGTCTCCGATTGCCCAACCATTTTTGCCTTGCTCATAGCCTTCATACCACCAGCCATCTAGTATACTGAAGTTAATAACACCATTTAAACCAGCCTTTTCACCAGATGTACCAGAAGCTTCAAGTGGTCTACGTGGATTATTTAGCCATACATCAACACCTGAGATTAAATACCTGGCGGTGAACATGTTGTAATTCTCAAGAATAACAATTTTATTTTTAAATTGTGGCATTTTTGAATACTCGTGAATTGCTCTAACTAAGTCTTGACCTTGTAAATCTGCTGGGTGTGGTTTTCCTGCAAAAATAATTTGAACAGGCCTTGATGGATTATTAACTAATTGAGTAATTCTTTCTAAGTCTTTGAAAATCAAAGTTGCTCTTTTATAAGTTGCAAATCTTCTCGCAAATCCAATTGTAAGGGCCTTTGGATCTAATAGGTTATCAGTACTATTAATCTCGTCTATTGACTCACCATTTCTAATTTTTTGTGCTTTGACATTTTCTCTAACAACTTTAATAAGTTTTTCTTTTTGATTTTGATGAACTTCCCAAAGTTCTTCATCTGGGATGTTGTCTATGTCATTCCAAGTGTCTTTTTCATGAATTCGTTCTTGCCAGAATGGACGCATATATGCGTTATATAGCTCTTTCAAATTTGGTGCAAGCCATGTGCAAGTATGTATGCCATTTGTAACATAGTCTATAGGAACTTCTTCTAGAGAAGTATTTGGCCAAATATTTGAGAATAATCTCTTTGAAACATTACCATGTAACTTAGAAACGCCGTTTTTCTTGCCAGCAACTTTAAGTGCAAGTACAGCCATATCGAATCCGTTTACTGGAATATTATTATCTCTAGAACCCATGATTAAGAAGTCAGTTCTTGAAATTCCAAGTTCTTCTTGCGAATACTGAGCAAAGAATCTGTCCATTAAATCAAGAGGGAAGATATCGTTTCCAGCAGGAACTGGTGTATGAGTTGTGAATATTGTTCTACTAGAAGCCATTTCTTTTGCAACTGTGAAAGGAACACCATATTCTTTCATAAGTTTTTTGATTACTTCAAAAATAACAAATGAAGAGTGGCCTTCGTTCATGTGGTAAATAGTAGGTGATATTCCAAGAGCCTCTAGAGTTTTCATTCCTCCAATACCTAAGATTATCTCCTGAGAAATACGCATCTCTTGATTGCCACCATATAGTTTTAATGTTAATCCTCTGTCTTGATCAGTATTTGTATCGATGTCGCTATCTAAAAGGTGAAGTTGTATACGGCCAATATTGATTTTCCAAACTTTTAGATATAAAACACGTCCAGGAAGGTTAACAGAGATAATAAGTTCTGTTCCATCGTCATTATATACTGGTAGTATAGGAAGGTCTTCCATTTCTGCTCTAGAATATTCAAATACCTCACTACCATCTTTATTGATTAACTGATTGAAGTACCCATCTTTGTATAATAAGCCAACAGGATAGAAAGGTATACCTAAGTCAGAAGCAGATTTACAGTGGTCACCAGATAATATACCAAGTCCTCCTGCGTAAATTGGCAAAGTTTCATCTATACCGTATTCGGCACTAAAATATGCAATTTTACAATCTTTATACTCTGGGTATTTTTTAGAAAAGAAAGTAGATTCGTTATTTAAATAACCTTTGAAGTTATCCATAACTAAATCATAATCTTTAAGAAATTCTTCATCTTCAGCAACCTCCAAAAGCCTTTTTTGATTGATTGAAGACAAAAATCTTATAGGATTTTTATTCACTTTCGCAAATAATTCTGAATTTATATAGTCATATAATCTAAGTGAGTATGAATTCCATGACCACCATAAATTGTTTGCTAGTTCTGATAAACCGAGCAATCCTTTCTGGCAGTTGAGGTTTAACATTTATTTTTCCGAATACGTACATAAAAATTTCCTCCTTAGTAAAAACACAATAACCTAGTATTAATTATCATTCAAATAAGCCAAAAAGTCAAATCTAAAAGTATTTTAAATTTCTGTTTCAAAAAGGCAATTTTCTTGAAACAATTGTATTTTATTTATATAATGTATGAGAGGTAATTTTCGATATTTTTAGTAAAAATTTTTATAGATTTTTTTATATAAATTTGTTCTTTTAAGCCACAGGAAACATGGGGTGAAAAAATGATAAAGAAAGTACTAAAGAGTAAGCTTGTCTCGTTAGGTTATGGTGCTGGTTTCGTTGAAGGCAAAGTACGTAACATGACCTTTACAGTAGACACAAGTAAATATACAGAAGCAGAGCTCTCTAACAGAGTAGATATAGTCTTTTATGATAACCCTACAGCAGAGATTCAGCGTTTGTTTTTAAACATTGAGGGAAATTCAAAAGACAAGGCTGTGTTTGATGGCCAAATAGATGTGCGACAAAAAATGTCTGCAATTGGAAGCCAGATGACAGTTGCAGATTACCAGCTTGATAAAAAATTGTGCATCGTTTTTGTTAATGCTGAGGCTAAAATCAAAATTATATTTTATAATCCATCGGATGATATTTGTGTTAGATATAGAAATCAATCGTATGAAGAGGTTTTTGGAGAGGAAAGAGACCAAGAAGCGGCAGACTATGTTGGAGCATTAACAGCAGGTGGAAGAGTATCTTCGCTTAAGGCAAAAGACATAGTATATATACTTCTTTCGGAATACATCATTGACATTATAATGCATGAAAATGCTACTCCAAAAATCAGGATATGTGATAGTGCAAATAAATTTGCAGAGGCAATCACAAATTATTATTACAAGTACATAAACAGAAAAATAAATAGAATTGAGTATGTTGAAAAAGAGGTTAATATTAAGTATTTGGGTTCTGGAGTTAGTTCGGGATATATCTCTAATGACCCATATCTTACACTTTCAGAAGTTAACAATTATGCTAACTTTAATTTAAGCCGCCCTACTTATGCTTGGATATATGAGGGTGACAGGATGCAAGATGTGCTTCTTTTATACATCGCAACAGAAAGATTTGCTAAGACAACATTTAAGGAATTACAAGAAACCAAAGAAGATCCAGAATTTAAAATGGAAGTTGAAAAAATCACAAATAAGTTTTCAACTGAAGCTGGATATGCTATCTCAAGGCAATACATTCAAGGCGTATTTAAGAAATTAAATCGTGAGCTAATATGTGTTCCAACAGATTTCATAAGGCATTATACAAACGACTCAATGGAAGCTATAGAGCCACTTAGATATAGGTTTGTAGTTATCAAAAACAGAAGAGATTTTGAGAGCAATTTATATAACTCTATTGAGAACAATATAAATGGCAGATATAAGTATAGATTTGTTGAGAAGCTAAGTGGAATTTATTTAACAATTGGTAACAAACTAAACTATACTGACTTGCAAGGAAAGCTCGTTAAGAAGCAATCAATTGCTGACTTTAATATAAATTTTAATGCTGCGGTTATAAAGAGAGAAACTATTATTGACGAAAGGTCGATTCCGCAGTTACTAGGATATATTTATAACGACGTAAACAAAATAGGTACGGATATGCTTCCTGTACCTAGTGTTGAAGTTGTCTTTTATTTTCCAGAGATTACATCAATTGGAAAAGAAGTAGAGATGTATAACGGAACAAGCGTAGAAGCTGCAAGAGGAGATGGATTCACATCATTTTATGATATAGGCTCTATGGCAGCAGTTGATTATAGCGTCACAAAGCCTAGAGACCCAAATGAGAAATACATTACTGTAAAATATGTTAATAGTGATGATGTTATTCTAAAAGAAAACATTATTAGAGATATGCCACTTGGAAGCATATACACGCCTGAACTATTACCAAACATCACAGATAAAGAGGGAAAAGAGTGGATACTTGCACCAAACCAAACACCAAATATAAAAGTATCTACAGATAATGCTCAAAATGTTGTAGAAGTAAAATACGTTAAGAAGATATCTAAAGTTAAAATAAATTACATCAACAAACAAGGAAACCAGATTTCTGAACCGGTTGTTGCTAATTTCCAAGTTGGTGAAGTATTTGATATCGAAACTGCAAGAAAATTTAAAGATGCATCTGGCAATGAATGGAGCTTATATCAATGCGTGCCAAGCAGATTCGTTGTTTCGGACAATCCTAACAGGAATATTCTAATCCTTACCTATGATGTTGTAAGAGCAGAAGTGTTTGTATCTTACAAGACTAGAGAAGGTGTTGACTTAAAGCCACAAGAAAAGATTAGCACTGTTGCAAATCAAGAGTATAGAGCAGAATATCCAGATACTATAGTGGATGAAACGGGGCTTAAGTGGACTATTGGAAATGATGTCAGAGATTCTATATTCGTTTCTGAAACAGAACTAAATGCTATAGAACTATATTATGATGAGAAAAAAGCTCGAGTTATTACCTGCTTTGTAAATGAAGCAAATGAAAAGATAAAAGACGACGTTGTAGAATTTGTACAAGTTGGAAAAGAATTCAGACCTAAGTATGATACCGACTTTGTCGACTGGTATGGAAAATATTGGCACTTAAAAGGCGTAGACAATAATTCTATTATTGTCTCTGAAAAAGACTTTGCCAATATGATAAACATATCGTACGAGAAAGTGACGAGCACAATTCATATTGCTCTTGTTAACAAAGAAGGCCAAAGAATAAAAGATGATATTATAAATGAAGCTCAAATAGGATCAAAATTTACATCTCAAGCAATATCTGAAGTAGAAGATGTAAGTGGCAAGATGTGGACTTGCGTTGATACTGAGAAATCACTTATCGTATCTCAAAGTGAAATGGCAAATAAGATTGCTTATACTTATGTTCCTCTAATGACGAAGGTGCATTTCCAATACGTAAATGATGAGGGAGAAGAGATATTAGATTCAAAAGTTAAAGAAGTTCAAGTCGGATGTGCTGTTGAACCAGATTTAATTTCTGAGATTACTTCTAAAGACCAAAGGGTGTGGGTTGTTTCTACAAACAACATAAGAAGCTATATAGCAAAAAGGCATGAAGAAGAAAACATTGTTAAATTAAATTACGACAAAAAGCTTGTTAAAGTATGTATATCATTTAAGAATACTAAAGGCGAAACAGTTAAAGCAGATATTTATGAGGATGCACAAGTTGGAAGTGAATATAAGGCAGGACGTTTTGACAAGATTAATGCAGATAGTGGCGAAAGATTAATGATTGCCAGAACAGAGCCTGACAGAATGTTTGTTAGAGAAAATAGTAGATTCACTTTGATTTACGGAGATATTAAAGCAAGAGTTACCGTTAAATGCGTTAACATTGAAGATGATATGTCTATCATAAATGATGAGATGGTTACAACAAAACTAGGAGGAGTATTTGTTCCTAATGTTGCTGTTGAACTATTTGATAGGCAAAAACGTAGATGGAAATATGTTGGCGAGCCAGCTATGAGTATAATAGCAAAAGAGAATGAGCTTGAAAACATTATCACATTGAAGTATGAGAAGGATAAAGCTAAAGTTACATTAAAGTATATTAATAATATTGGCCAGACAATTCACAAAGACGTCATTAGTGAAGAGCAGATTGGCTCGGAAATTGCGATTAAAGAGTTTGATAAGATTATCGAAGAAGATGGAACTGGTTGGGCTCTTAAGAATATGTCTAGGTCAACTATCGTAGTAAGTGATAATCCAGATCAAAATATTGTTACGTCAAATTATGAGCCACTTCTTTCTGATGTACATACAAGGTATATCGATAATGATGGAAATGAGTTGAAGGCTGATTTAGTTGATTATGTACAAGTTGGAAAGACGTTTAAGGCAGTTGTTCCAGATCAAATCACAGATTATACAGGTAAAGAATGGCTATATGCAAACATAAAAGTAGAGGACATTAGAGTACTTGAGGAAAAAAATAAGGTAAACATCAAGTATGTACCATACTTAAAAAATGTCACACTTAAGTATATTGATACTGATGGTAACACTATAATGAACGATAAAGTCATTGAATCTCAAGTAGGTGGAGTATATAATCCTCCAGAAATGAGATTTGCTATAGATGCTCAAGGCAAGTGCTGGAACTTTAAGAAGTTTTCTAGCGATAACCTTAAAGTCACAGAAAGTGAAACTCAGAACCTTATTACCTATGTGTACGAAAAAGCATTAAATCCAATTACCATTAACTTAGTAAATGATTCTGGAGTGTTATCGCAAAGAATTGAGAAAGCTCAAATAGGTAGTGTGTTTGAAATTGAGTGTCCAAAAGTTATTCAAGATGACAGCAAGTTATCTTGGATTATCTCATCAACGAGTAATCTTAGCATAATAGTTTCAGAGTCTCAGGAGCAAAATGTATTTAACATCAAATATGAAAAATACATGATTAGTGTCTACGAGAAATGCGTTGACGATGCTGGTAAAGATATAATAGATCCACGTGTAATCAAAAGACAGGTTGGAATTAAATATGCTCCTCAGTTTGAAAGCATTATTAAAGACAAAGACGGAGCAACGTGGGAACAAGTTTCAAGTTCAGATACTAGAATATTTGCTGCATCATACAAGATAGAGCCAATAATTGTATCAGATGAAGTTACAAGAAACATTATTAGCATCAATTATAGACCAAAGCTTGTAGAAGCAACTATGAGATTTGTTGACTCTGTTGGTAAGCAGATAAAGCCAGATCAGGTTGTTAAGGCACAAGTAGGAACAATCTTTAAGGAAATGATACCTGATGAAATGGTAGATTCTTTGGGCAATAAGTGGACATTTAATCCTAACAATGAAACAGACATAAAGATTGGAGAGAATCCAAAAGAAAACCTAATCATACTTACTTATGATGAAGAAAAATCAAAAGTAACGTTTAGGTATCTTGATAAAAATGCAAATGACATTGTTGAAAAGACCACAATGGTTGCTCAAATAGGAAGTGTTCTTGTTCCACAGTTTGATACAATTATCACTGACGAACATGAGTGTGTTTGGGAATATCAAGAGCGAAATATTGAAAAGCTTGTTGTTAATGAGGACAGCAGCAAAAATATTATTGAACTTACATATATACCATTATATGTTGATGTTTTGGTTAACTATATGGATTTGTGGGATAAGAAGATATGTGAGCCAAAGACACTAAAAGCACAATTAGGAAGTATATATAAGCCTACAATTGCTAAAGATTTCACTGACGATAACTCTCTTCAGTATAGGCTTAAGAGCTGTGAGCCAAGTGAAATTAAGATAGTAGAATCTAAGATTGGTTCTAAAAAATCTCCTAATGTATTTAAGTGTGTATTTGAACCTATCATGAGTAAGATAACTGTTAACTTTGTGGATTTGAATAGAAATGAACTAAAAGAAAAGGAAACACTTTCTGTTCAAGTTGGTAGTAAATATGTTCCAGAGCCACCAGAATTTATTAAAGATAGGCGTGGAAATGAATGGAAGATTATTAATCCTTCAAAAGAACCAATTGTTGTATTTGAGAATCCTGATTCTAACGTTCTAAACTTTACTTATGAAGTTGCTATGGCTGATGTTATCATGAGATACATCAACATGGAAGGATTGATAATTCATCCAGAGTATAGGGAAAAATTCCAAGTAGGGCATGAGTTTATACCAAAGCCTGAGGAGTTTGTCGTTGATCAATCAAATAAGAAGTGGAAGCTAATAGAAGTTGCTCCTATAAATCTTATTGTTGGTAGTATTAATAATATTGTCACTGCAACGTATCAAGAGCAGAAGGCGAGAATTACATTAAAATGCTGTGACGAAAATGGAAAGCCAATTTCTCGTGAAGAAAGAGTAGAAGCGCAAATTGGAGCTAAGTTTACACCAAAGATTACAAATAAGGTTATATATAACGAGAGCGAGATTTGGAGACTTCAAAGACTTGAGCCACAAGAAATTACAGTTTCTGAGAATTCAAACGAAAATGTGATTAAGCTTATTTATTCTAATGCAAAGGTTAGAAAAGAGGAGCCTAAGAAGAAAGTTCTTGTTAATCCTTTTGCTAATACTGAGCCTGTTGAAGAGAAGACTGAAGAGGTTAAAGAAGATATAGGTGAAGTAGTTACAAAAGAAGTCGCCGAAACTCCTGACGTAGCTCCAAAGAATGTTCAACCTATAGATGAAAGTGTTAATTCTACAAACGTTAGTGAGACTGAAGAAGTTACTTCAAAGCCAGATAGTGCTAATGAACCTTCTAGTGAGCAAGAAGCATACAACGAAGAAGCGGTTACTTCATTTAAAGAAGTGACTTCAGCAAATGAAGAATTTGAATATAAGCCTTCTCCTGCTAATAAAGAAGTTGAATTTACAGAGGCTAATCTTAAAGGATTGGAAAGGTCAATTTCGCTTACAAATCAAGAAAAAGCTGCAATAATTGATTTGAATGAAATTAGTAAAGAGATTATTCAAAAAGTTCTTTTTGCAAGAGAAGCATTCCAAAGCGGAAGAGGTTATGATATCTCGGAGATTGAAAACATTGTACTGAAAGAAAAAGAGATTATTAGAGTTGGACTAGATGAAATTATTCAAAATGATAGAACGGGAGCCAAACTTCTAAAGATATTAGAGGCAGTTAATACTTCAAATGCTCCTGACAAATCATTGGAGAGAGTTCAGGAGAAGAAAGCAATTATTATTACAGATTACTTTGTTCTAAAATCTATAGATGTTTCAGACAAGGCATCATACATTTGCGAGAGAGGAAAGAACAACGAGGAAATTAAAATAATTGATTCAAAGAAAAATAACAAGAATTCCGCAGAAGTAGATGCTGAGAAGGCTACACTATATTATGAAAAAGTGCTACTAAACAATTACTACAAAGCAAGAAATGCGGTTAATGATGGATACTTCACTGATAAGACATCTCGAAATGATGTTGAAGAGGAAGTTCCACAGATGGTTTCTAATATGCTAATAAGACAAGCATATAACATTCTATCAAAAGATAGCATCGCTTTTTCTAGTGAGAATGAGCTGGAGGCAATTTTGCATTTGTTAAGTGCAGAAGATAATAAAGTGCTTAAAGAAAAGGTTAATTCTCTTGAAGGAAGACAAAAGAAAATCGCAAATAACTTGCTAAAAGAAATTGAAAAGAGGATGTAAAAAATAAAAAATCTCATATTCCATTTGGAATATGAGATTTTTTTATCTAGCATAAATTCGATAATCGATATTTGGAAAGATTTTGTCCTTGTACGAAATATCTTCGAGATATTCCTCGTTTATTTCATGCTTATCTATCATGTCGGCTAATGCATTAAATCTTCCTATATGGTCTTTAAATCGCTTGTGGGCATATTCTACCATGGTGTTCATAGTAACGATGAAAGGCCAGTCACTACTTTGCGCAAGAAGTAGTTCACGAGCACATTGGTTTAGAGCTTTTTCTTCTAAAGCAGTTGGAGAAGTAATGCACCTAGCTAAGTATGTCATTCTTTCACCCGCTTGATGAAGGTGCCTATACATATAATCGTTACCAGGGTTTAACCATACTTCTGAATATCCATGTGCGCCCCAAGTAGAAATTGCAGGACTAGATACTTGTACTTCTTGATATCTATCTAAATACTCCGACGGAGTTATTAGTTCTATTGTGTCTTGATCATAATGAATCTTTTTGAATAGTACATATAAAAAGTATGGACCTTCGAACCACCAATGACCATAAAGCTCTGCATCATATTGACATGTGATAATTGGTGGGATGACCATTCCGCGTGCATGAATCATTAACTTGCTGAATTCTTGATGCAATGAAATGATCTGCTTGTAATTCACAAACGCTAAGAGCGTCATCTACATTATATAGCTCCTTGTAGTCAGTTTTGCCTGTAATTTTGTTATATTTTATTCCGGTATCAACTCTGTGCCCGCTTTTTGATACGAATGGTTTTATATAATCCCAATCTAACTCATAACCGATATCTTTGTAGAATTCTCTATAATGAGGGTCGCCAGGATATCCATTTATTGAGCTCCAAACTTGTTCGCTACTCTTTAGGTCTCTTCCAAATGCAACTATTCCACTTGGAGAAACAATTGGCGCAAGTGTACCATAAATAGGAGTAGGGTCTGCAAACTCTATTCCGTGTGTTTCAAGAAATATATATCTGATTCCAAATTCTTTTAAGATTGGTTCTACTTCTGGAATATATGCACATTCAGAAAGCCACATGCCTTTTGGGTCTCTTCCAAAAGTTTCTTTGTACACTTGAACGCCATTTGCTATTTGTGCCAAAGAGGCATTCGGAGTGACGTTAAGAAGCGGTAAGAAACCATGTGTCGCAGGGCATGCTAATATTTCGAGCACACCATAATCTTGAAACTTTTTAAACGCATCAATAAGATTGCAGTTATATGTCCTTTTGAAAATTATGTATTGTTCTTTATACCTATAGTAATAATACTTTGCTAAGTCGTTTAGTGCTTTATTGTCTTTTGTACGATATATTTCTTTATGTGCAAGCCATAGTCTTTCTACAATATATTTTAGTGAACGCTTTTGAAGCAGGTCATCTTTTAGCATTGTAATAAGTGGGGCAGAGATGTTCATAGTTATTCTAAACTTGATTCCTTCATCAATAAGCTTTTGAAAGTAGTTAATGAGAGGAATGTAGGTTTCAGAAATAGCTTCAAAAAGCCAGCGTTCTTCCATATATAGTTCGCTTTCGGGATGCCTTACATAAGGTAGATGTGCATGTAAGACATAATTCAAATAGCCTTTAGCCATAAAGCCTCCTAAAATAAAATGGTGATGTAAAAGAGCATCACCATTTAAATACTATGTAGATTATTATCAGAGCTTCCGAAGAAATATTTCTGAGCTTCCTGAACTTGTGCTCTCGAAATCTGTGTGATTTTGGTTTAAGAAATGCTTATATTGTTCTTTCTGTGCAAATACTTTTATTCTTCTTTGATTACTAATGCATAAGTAATTACCGAATAGTATTCCTGATGCATCATAGTTATATGTAGGATGATTGATTGGAACCATTGCTTCGTTTGAAGTGTAAATAGGAATACAATAGTCCTTAGATATTCTACATAATTCAACTTTATATTTACAACCAGAATCGGATACTTCTATATAATAATTATTTGCAAACGGATCTACTTGTACAAAGTATGAGTAGCCTTTGCTAATATTCGTAATCTTAAGTGCTGGTGTACAATCAGAATAGTTTCCATAAGTTTTACTAAATTCCGCAACTGACTCGTCAGACACTTCCCAGTACGCATACATGTGATTAGGAGACTGAACTAAAAGGCGAATCATGGTCTGGTTATACCTTGTAGGTAATTCATAATATTCTGACTTTAAAAGTGCCAAGTTCATCCTCCTTTCTTTTGTAAAACACTGCCCACTATCAGGCATACTTCAACATTTACTTCAATACAATTAATTTTATAGTAGTGAAACACTATTATCAATCATTTTTAAAAATTGTAAATTAATTGTAATGAAAATTTTTGAAAATTTGTAGTATACTGAATATGAAAAAAATGTGAGCCATTTTCAGATGAAAAAACCGTGCTCGTTTTTGATGTCATTTTTTGAAAAATTATTTACATTTTTTTTAGATTGCTTTACATCAAAAACCTTTTTGTATACAATTAAATCTAGGATATGGCGGATGAAATTTTTGGCATTATTTTTGAAAAATTTCGATTCATTTTTACATGATTTTTTATTGAAAAACGTATGACAAATGCCGGAAGGAGAAATAGGTTTTATGAGAATTATGATGCTCACTTGGGAATATCCCCCAAGAATAGTAGGTGGTATTGCAAGAGTTGTTCACGATTTGTCTCAAGTCTTTGCAAACCAAGGTCATGAGGTGCATGTTATTACCTATAAAGAGGGAAACACAAAAGAATTTGAGAAAGATGGAGAAGTTTATGTTCACCGAATAGAGACTTATCCTATCAATGCAAATAACCTTATTGATTGGGTAATGCAATTTAACTTCTGCGTTATTGAAAAGGCAGCGGATGTTATTAAGGAATTTGGAAAGTTTGATATAGTTCATGCACACGATTGGCTAGTTGCATATTCTGCTAGAGCAATTAAAAATGCATACAAACTTCCACTTGTAGCAACAATACATGCCACAGAGAGTGGAAGAAACAAGGGAATACATGATAAGAATCAAGGTTATGTTAATGATGTTGAGTGGTTACTTACTTATGAAGCTTCAAATGTTATATGCAATAGTATGTACATGAAACACGAAATCAGAAACCTTTTCGGTAAACCATTTGAAAATATTCATGTAGTTCCTAATGGAATTAATATAAACAAATTTGACGGACAAGAAAGAGACTGGGAATTCAGAAGAAACTATGCATCAGATAACGAAAAGATTGTTTTCTTTGCTGGACGTATAGTATATGAAAAGGGAATACAAATCTTGTTAGATGCAGCACCAAAGATTTTGCAAAACTACAATGATGTTAAGTTTGTAATTGCAGGTAGAGGACCTTGTATGGACGAGCTTAGAGCTCAAGCTGAGAGACTTGGAATTTCAAACAGAGTATATTTCACAGGTTATTTAAATGATGTTCAAATCACAAAAATGTACAAGGCAGTTGATATTGCAACATTCCCAAGTTTATATGAACCATTTGGAATAGTAGCATTAGAAGGAATGCTTGCTGGCTGTGCAACAGTAGTATCTGATGCGGGCGGATTAAATGAGATTGTTTCTCATGGAATCGATGGAATGAAATCATATTCTGGAAATAGCAACTCGCTTGCAGATTCAATTCTTGAAGTATTATTTAATCAAGACTTGTGCAAGCAAATTGCTAAGAATGCACACGAAAAAGTAGTTAAAGAATTTAATTGGAACACAATTGCTAAAAAGACTATGGATGTTTACAAAGAGACAATTAAATCTGCAAAAGCTTCACAAGCTAAAGTTAAATTTGAAGAAGAAAAGACGATTGCAAAAGAAGAGATGGCATCTTTTGCGCCTACATTTGCAACCGAGGATAGTACAATCACTACTTCTACAACAGATAAAGAAATCAGAGGAATCATTAATCCTTTAAGAGGACTAAAAAAGCAACTTAATTAATGTCCATTTTGGGGGACACGACAAGTTCGCATCAAAATTGCCAGATTCGGGGACAGGACAAGTTCACATCATAGCTGACAGCGGACTATGTGTAAAAATTCTTGCGTTCGAATGCTTCAATTCGAAGAATGTCTAATAAAGTAGTCATACAAGCAATAAGAAAATTTTTCAGGAACCGGCGGAAAACGCACCTAAAAAATTTTCTGATTGCTTGTAATTTTGTGCTTTAAAAGGCATTTTATCTCATTTCCACGCTCACTTAGAATTTTTACACATAGTCCGCTGTTAACTATGATGTGAACTTGTCGCGTTTCCAAACGCCTCTTTTCGCCTTATTCAATTGACAATAAAGGCTTTATGTGTTATCTTACCAGTTGACTTCAATAAAGGAGGTAGTCAGCATGAATAATTCCTTGTTGACAACAAAAAAGGTACTCTCTGTGTGTATGGAGACCACAGCTGGTGGTAGGAACTACTCTGGTGGTCTTGGTGCACTTTATGGTGATACGACTCGGACAATGTATCGCATGGGTGCATCGTACATTGCTGTTACGCCCATCTACAAGAATGGATACGTACAGCAGAGTGTTACTAATGAAGGTGTAAGGGATGAATATCCCGAGCAGAACTTCGAAGATGACTACGAGGATACTGGAATCAGGTTTTCCATTCCTTTGCTCGGTAAGGCAATTGTAGTGAAGGTTTGGAGACACAAGACTCTCAAGAATGCGTATGGCATTGATACCTATCTTCCCGAAAACGGTGAGTTCGCTGAAATCATGAACACGCTGTACGGAGAACATGGTATTGGCCAGTACGACGGTGAAGCGCAACGACTCATGCAAGAAGTTGTGCTGGGTGTTTCTGCGGTGAAACTTTGCAAGAGGATCAAATTTGACTTTGAAGTCTTGCATCTCAATGAAGGACATGGTGTCTTTGCAGCGCTTTACATGATTTCGGAACTTATGAAGCATGAGGGCATGAGTTTTGAAGAAGCATGGAAGGCTGTCAGAAGGAAGACTGTTTTTACGACACATACTCCTATCGGTGCTGGTAACAAAAGCCGTCCGATTAACATGATCATGGACATGGGAGCCAATTTTGGTCTTACCTATGAACAGATTGCACAAATCGGCGGTGACGAAACCTATACCCAGTTCGGCTCTACTACTGCTGCTCTCAGGGTGTCCAAGATTGCAAACGCTGTTGCAATGCGCCATCAGGCCACTTCTCAGGAACTGTGGAAGCACATTTCTGGTGGTTGCAAGATTACGTATATTGACAATGGCGTTGACATCGACTTCTGGCAAGATCCGAGGATTAAGGTGGCGTACATGGCTCATTCGTACGATGCACTTCTTGCGGCGCATGCTGTCAATAAGCATAGGCTGGTCGAAGAGGTGCAAAAGCGCAACGGTGTGAAGCTTGATGAAAAGTCTATTATCATTGGCTTTGCCCGTCGTGTTATCGAGTATAAGCGCGCTGACCTTATCTTTGAGGATATTGCCTGGTTCGAGAAGTTGATTGCAAAATACAACCTGCAGATCATCTTCTCTGGCAAAACTCATCCCAAGGACTATGGCGGCAAGGGAATTCTTATGCGGCTTTACGAAATGGCCAGGCGCTATCCCAATAACGTTGTGTTCCTTCAGAACTACGACGTTGAGGTTGCTATGCTCATGACTCAGGGCGTAGATGTTTGGCTCGGGAATCCGCAGATTCCGCTTGAGGCGTGCTCCACTTCTGGTATGAAGGCTGCTGCCAATGGCGTGCTCAACCTTTCCACCGCCGATGGCTGGTGGTATAAGAGCGCTCGCTATGGTGTTAATGGCTGGATTATCGGTGAAACGGTGTCCCATGACAAGTATACTGATGCCAGGTACTTGTACAGGGTCATTGAGGAAAAGGTCATGCCGGCTTTCGCTGACAAGGATGCGTGGAGCCACATGATGTATGCCTCTATCTATACTGCTCTCGAAGAGTGCTCGACCGAAAGAATGTGTAGGGACTATTACGCCTACTTGTACAATGCTCCTTTGGTGGAGTAACTCAAAGCCTGCCTGCTACGAAAGTAGCAGGCTTTTTTTAATTTTCGTGCAGAAAGCAAGGTATAGTCCTCATAATTTGCGGTTGAAAAAAGCCATAAAATGATATATAATAGGCGAAAATGAACGTTGGATTCTTTCTTGTTGACAAATGACGACTTGAAATAAAGGAGGAGCTGAACATGCTAGGTACTGTTGGGACGATATTTCATTCCGTGCCCGTCTTGGTAGCGTCGCTTTTGTTCACCTTTGCGATTTGCGTCTATGTGCTTTTCAAATATGTACTGTGGTATGAGTTTGACCTCAAGCTATTTCTATCCATTGTACTGACTTCTGTGGTAGCAATTGTGCTTTGTTTCTTCTCCCCAGTATTCATGATTGCATCGTCTATTATGGCAATCCTAGTTCTCAAGAAAGCAATACATGGTCGGACAGCCAATATCGTACTAGGAATATACTTTGCAGTCGTGGTGGTTATTTTCATTCTCGAGGTGGTAGCATGAGCTATCACCTTTTCTTTATCGTTAAATCTATTTTACAAAATCGTTATTTTGTTGAAGTATGTACCTTTTATCTAGTAGAATTTACATGGGTTATTATATGTTTTTATTATTTTTTGAGGTGACGATTTATGATTTACATTAGAGATTTAATAAAAAAGAAAAGAAATAATGAAGAACTAACAGAAGAGGAGATGGAGTTTTTTATTTCCTCATACAATAAGGATGAGATATTGAAAGAGCAAGCAGCAGCACTGCTTGCTATGATGAATGTTAGAGGTCTATCTGAAAAGGAGATGGCTTACTTTGCCAAGGCCGTTTCGGAGAGCGGAAAGCAGATAGAAATATATGAAATCTCTAACAAGCTTGTTGATATACATCCTATAGGTGGAATGGACGATAAAATAATAATAATGCTCATGGCTATTTTAGATGCTATGGGGCTTTCAACTATAAAAACAGTAGGAAGAGAAATTGGTGTTAAAGATAAGCTTCCTAATATGATGGTTAGAGATATAACCGAAAATAATAAAAGCGAGATTAAGCAGTTAGTTAATGAAGGCGTTCCAATATTAGTTAGAGAGCCTGAAAACCTAGCTCCTGTTGAAAATAAATTATATAAGCTTAGAAATGACATCGCATGTAATGATGACATTTCTATTATAGCTGTAAACCTTATAAGCCAAGAGCTTGCCTTAGGCTTTAAAAATGTTGTCTTTGACATTTCTTATGGTGATAAAGCTTATGTTAAAACGGTTAATGATGCAAAGAAACTTGCAAAATATTTAATCAAGATAGGCAACAACGAAAATGTAGGAATAAATGTTAAATGCGTCATTACAAAGTTAAATGAACCTTTAGGAAACTCTTTTGGAACATCTTTAGAAACTCGAGAAGCATTACGTGGTCTTGAAGGAGAAATGGCAAAGGACGTAAAAGAATTGTTGCTTGAAATTGGAAATAAAGTTTTGGCGCTACAGACTAAAGACTCAGATAAAAACTTCAACACTAAGAAGATAATGAGTGCTATAGAAAGTAAAATAGCTTACAACAAATTACTAGCATTAACCGACAACAAGGTTGTTAATACAACTCTAAAGAAGTCGTTCCCAGTTATGGCAGATTTTTCGGGCTATGTTGATGAAATCGATGTGTCTGCTATTAGAACCACAGCACAATACTTAAACGCAATTAGACACTCTGAAAAATTAGAATTAGAGTATGGCGTTGGTATAGAAATATCTAAAAAGGTTGGAGATAAGGTTGAAATGGGCGATATTATTGGATACATCTACACAGATGACGAAACCAAAGTCCAAAAATCAGTATCTAATCTTAAATCTGCTTTTAAAGTAGTTGATAGAAAGGTAAGTAATAAATCAAGAATTGCAGTATCATTATAGTTTTATTGGAGAGGATTTTATATGAAGTATAAAATTGTAAGACAGCCTGATGAAATGAATTGTGGTGTGGCATGTTTATCTATGATTTGTGCTTATTATGGAGTAGATAAAATGTCGCTAGCTGTAATTAGAGAGTTTGCTCAAACAGACAGAGAAGGCAACTCAATGTATTCCTTAAAACTAGCAGCTGAAAAACTACATTTAAATGCAGATGGCTATGATGAAGTTGAAAAAGATGATTTATTTAGTGGAGAATTAAAGTTTCCTTTAATAGTCCATACAATAGTAGATGGCCTATATTTGCACTACATGGTTTTATTTGAAGTTAATGATAAGGGAGTGGTGCTTGGCGACCCGGCAAATGGGCAAGTTGACATGAGTTGGGAAAACTTCCTTAGAATCTGGACAGGCCAAGTAATGACGTTAGAACCAACCGAAAACTTCATGGAAAACAAAAAATACAGAAAGAACTATAAGTTCATATTCTCACTAATAGCAAAATACAAAAAGTATTTAATAGAATTATTTATTATTTCAGGAATTATCTCAGCAATTTCAATTGTTGCGGCGAAGTTTTATTCAAAGCTTGTGGACAACGTTATTCCAACTAATAACCTTCAACTACTATTACAACTTTTACTTATGACGATTGGAATATATGTTTTCACGGTTGTAGTAAACTGGCTAAAGTTAAAAGTTACTATCAAGTTTAATAAGTACCTTGATAAAGAACTGATAATTAACATTTATAATAGAATGACGGATCTTCCAATGAAATTCTTTGCTTCTAGAACAGCAGGAGATTTATCGACAAGATTTTCGGATGGAGATTCGATTAGAAGCTTAATTACAAACTTTACTTTTGAATTCGTAATTGACTTTGTATATGCCATTTTTGCTATCATAACGTTAATTCTAAATCACAGCTGGCAGATAGTAGTACTAACTGTTCTAATGCTTGAAATAGTGGCATTTATACAGCTTGTGTTTAAGAAAAAACTTGCAGAGATATCTAAGAAAACTATAAAAGCAAATTCAGATGTTTATTCTTATGCAAATGCTTCTTTTATTGGACATGAAACGATAAAGAGCTATAATTCCGAGAACTTAGTTGAGTCAACAATGGCTCAAAAGTATAAGACTTTCCAAGATAGTTCTTATTCTGGAAATCAGTTTTCACAAGCTCAAAGTGATTTGAGCTCAACTATAATTAAAGTAACCGGTCTATGCATGCTTTCTTTCCTAGCCATTCTTGCTATGAGAGGAGAAATATCAACAGGTGATTTGATGTACTTATACACTTTGGTTGGATACATTTCGGCACCAGTTGGTTATATAATTGGACTTCAAGATCAAATGTATGAAATTGATGCAGCACTTGAAAGATTAGATGATGTATTTAGATCTACGACAGAAAAAGACATTAATAAGAGTAGACAAAACTTAACAGAAAACATTAAGAATATTGAATTTAAAAATGTAGTCTTCCAATATGGATTCAAGGACCCAATTATTAAAGGACTAAACTTAAAGATTAATTCTGGCGAAAGCGTTGGAGTCATTGGAACTAGTGGCTCTGGTAAAACAACACTTATAAAGCTAATAATGAACTTTTATAATGTAACAGAGCGGAGCAATCTTAGTTAATGGTAAGAACATCAATGACATTACAACGTCATCTATTAGAAGAAAAGTTGCTTACGTTTCACAAAATGATTTCTGGTTCCAAGATACAATTTACAATAACTTGACACTAGGAAACAGAAAAGCAAGCGTTGAAGATGTTGAAAAAGTTCTAGAAAAAGTTCAAATGAAGGATTTTGTTGATGAAAAGCCTTATGGACTTAACACCATGATAGAAGAA
>JAEEYG010000109.1 GCA_016291695.1 Clostridia bacterium
AAGAACAAACCAGGTGAATATATGCCAGTTGATTTTGATGAAAAGGGTATTTATATTTTTTCATCAAAAGATATGTGCTTAATGCCAGAGATTCCTACAATATTTGATTTAGGAGTGGACAGCTTAAAAATCGAAGGAAGATTAAAAACCGAGTACTATGTTGCTACAATTGTAAATGCATATAGACATGCAATTGATGATTATGCAAAAGATCCAGACAACTGGAACTATGAAAAATATATGAAAGAAATTGAAAAAGCAAAAACAAGAGAATTAACTGATTTTTATTTTAATAATAAGTATAATCCAGACACTCAAGATTTTTCTGGAAAACAAGTTAACCCAAATTATGAATTTGGTGGTATAATAACAAGTGATAAAGAAAAGTATTCAGCAGGAGAGTTAGTTAGCGTAGAAATAAGAAATAAAATGTCAAAAGGTGATAAGCTTGAGATAATGATACCAGGAAAGCTTGAACCTCTTAACGTTACAATTGATGAACTATTTGATTACGATACTTCGGAGAAGATAGAGGCAGTTAATCCGGGTGTTAAAGAGCAGAAAGTTAAATTAGTATTGCCGGTAGATGTAATGCCTGGCTATATCATAAGAAGAATAAAATAAAAAAGGAAGAACAAAAGATGAAAATGTTTAGGAGAAGGTTTATACCTGATGAAATTGTAGATATTTCGTCAGATAAGTTAATAAAGATAAAACCTAATTATTTAATCACCGAATGGATACCGATTAATCCTAGAGAAGATTTTAAGAGCGGGTATTCGTATGCTTTTTTTGAGTATGGCTTTAAGATTAGCAGGTTCTTAGATGAATCGCGGGAAGCTTTTGTATTGGTATTGTGACATTATTGATTATGAAAAGGGGCCAGATAAGATTACGATTATAGATTTGCTTGCAGATGTAAAAGTATACGCGGATGGCTCACTAGAGGTGTTGGATTTAGACGAACTAGAAGAGGCACTTAAAAGTAATCTAATAACATCAAAGATGTATTTAGACTCAATAAAAAAGCTTAACAGATTAATCAGAATGATTAACGATAAAAATGGAATTGAAAATTTAGTAGATTATTTATTAAAAACATCAGAGTAGGTTTTAATAAATAAGGAGGAAAAGTATGAAAAAGTATTATTTATTGTCGATTATGTTGTTAGTAGTTAGTTTGGTTGGATGTAATGAAAAGAAACCAGAAGTAGTATCTACAAGTAATGAGGTAACACAGGAAGAAGTTAAAACTACAAATAATGAAGAAAACAATATTCCAGCACCGGTGACTGAAATTAATAGGGAAGGGAAAATTTGGGAACTGCTTACGCAAGAAGGATACAATCCAGCTTTGGAGAATAACGGATTTGAGAATAATGATGAAAGTAAATTAGTAGGATACAATGCTTTAGAGGGAACAGACTATAAGATACCTTATATAAAGTTATCTTCAGAAGACGTTTCAAGCATTAATGATGAGCTTTCTAATATTTCAGATGTAGAATCTGTTAGCACAGCGGTTTTTTTGAATGATAATATATTATCATTGGTATGCTTTACTGAAAGCCCTTATGGAACTGGTGCAAATAAATTTTATGTGTATAATGTAAACATTGATACAGGGAAAAGATTAACAAATAAAGAACTATTGGAGACGCCTATACTAGAGAAAATTCACTATACGGAAGAATTTGCAAGAGCAAAATTAGATGACGAGTATACTAAGCAATTAATTCTTCAAAACGATCTTGTTAGGTATTTAGAACACTTTGGCATTAGAGTTTCATATATAGACATTTATACTAGCCTAATTAACAATGATGAGGTTGTTTCTAAAGAAGTATTTGATCGAAACACAGCAAATACTACTTTTGATTATGATGATTCAATTGGCAGAATTAATGGCAGTTATAGATACAATCTAGAGAGGACGAAAACATTGCCACTGGAGGGAATTCAAATGTTTATTGGTACTCATGGTGATGTTATGTATGTTTGCCAGGTATTTGGTTTAGCAGGTGCAACATAAACAGACATTTCGGATTTTCGGACAAAACGGGACAGCCTTTTTTGTTTCAACATGTTGAGACAAAAAAGGCTGTCCCGTTTTGTCCGAAAAAGGTTGTCTCGTTTTGTCCGAATAAAAGCTTGAGGCTTGTTAAGTTTAATGATATAGTTTAAATAAGGTGTACTATATAAAATAGAAGGGAAATAAAATGCCGAATTTTATCGATAGAATAAAAGTTAGATTAGGTCTTAATGTGAAGAAATTAGAAGCTCCTGTTGATACGCTCTCGATAGAAGAAAAAGAATTGCGTATAGAGCAGCTTTTAAGAAGAGCATATTATACGGAAGAATTACCTCTTGATTCTATATGTGAAATAATAGATTCTTTGCCTAAAGAGATGCAGAAAACATATCCTAAAATAGTTGAGAGCTATTTATGGAACATATATAAATACGATTTGGATAGAGAAAAAGCATATTTGATTATGCTTTCAAGATATTGCCCAAGTAATGTCACTGAATGCTTCAAACGTCTTCCTTTTCTTGCAAAATTTGATTTACCTTTTGTTCAAAAAACTATAGTAGAAACTGCTCCAAGAGCAAGCAAAACTGAATTGCTTAGTATAATTAAGAAATTATCTTATGTTAATCTAAGCGAATCTGTGAGAGAATTATTAGACCAAGGATATATAACAGCAGAAGATCTACATGGAATTGGCGCGTATACTGAAATAGCTGATTCTTTTATTGAGTCTAATCAGCCTGCAATAGCTACTGAAACTGAAGAAAAAGAAATTGTTCATGAGTTTGATATTACTGATGAAGAAATAATAGAAATTTTTGAACGATTTCATTCTGGCTTAAAAGATTTTCAAAAGCAATGGGACATTATATTTAAACTTGATGATGAACAATTGCTTACTGCTTCATTATTTATTACTCGTGAATTTTTAGAGAGCGACGAACATCTTAAAGAACTACTTATTGAGAGAATTTTTTCATCTGAAAATGCATTAGATTATATAAGACGAATTCAAAGTAGACTTGAATTTTGGGATGCTAAACAAATTAACTCTTTAGCTTTATCTAGAAGATGGAAGGTTACCCTTAAAAACAATGACCCTGAAATACTGGAGTTCGATACTATTGAACAGCTATGGGATTTTGAAGGTGAAGATGGTCTAAGAGGCTTTATGGATGCCATGCGAACCCGATTATTCTTTTTAGAAAATCATGGCGAGTTAAGTGCGGACGAATATGTGCACTATTTAGAGTTGATGGTAAAGCATAATGAAGATAATAAAACAGATTATTATGATCGATTTAGAGTAAGTAGCATAGAAAAATGGATAGAAATCTATAAGAAGAATCCTAGTGTTATTTCATATACTGATTATAGTAACTATTCTTTTGAAGATTTAGAAAAACTTTTTGAGTTCGCAAAATCTGATAAATCGTTTCAAACTGTGTTCTTAAATCAACTTAATACACATGGAAAAATTGATTTGGAAAAAGCTAAAAAATATATGGACTTTGTTATTGAGTGTGGCTTTTCAAAAGAACATAGAGACGATTGGAATGCAGGAGGATTTGAAAAAGCTTTGATTTCTAATATAGGAGAGTCTATTGGCAAGCTTGATTCTAAACATAAAGAGATGCTTCTTAAAAAATCTGCATTTATTTTTGAATTATTTTTCCCTTTTGTAGAAAACCAGAATGAGGAAGAAATTGACAACTTGTTTAATCTTTTTGATGTTCCACAGCCTGTAATTGATTTGTATCATTCTATGTCACAAAAACAAATCAAACAAGAAAGTCACAACGCTAATTTGCGAAGAAATGCTAAAGTTTCTGAGTTTCAATTAAGATTTTTAAGGCATTTGTCCCATATAATTGAGAACTATGAAGCAATAGAACGCTTGAAAGAAGATAATCCCAATATTCTATATACAATCAATTATCAACTGCTTGATTTTTTAGACGGCGACCAGTTAGAGTATTTTGCCAGGTATTGTGAAATGCAATTAATACCTTTATATGGATTTGAGCAATGTAGTGACGAAATAAGAAAGATGATTTCGATTATTAATGAAAGAATTGCTTATCCAGAAGAATATATTCTTAGAATGCTAACAAATATTAATCAAATGAGACCTGAAGAATTTTTACAAGTTTTTAGGTCTATGGATATAGAAGAAATGGTATTTTTATTTGCTAGAGATAATGACATGTTTTCAACAAATTCACCATATATAATTGAGAATTACCGCAAATTTCAATGTGAATTGGCTGACAGAATTATAGAAAATCCAGATAGTGATAATGAAGCTATTTTGGCTGCATATGTTAATCGCTTTTTGGGTATTAGTTACAATGAAGCGCGAGAGTTAGTTAAGCAATATGGTGAGAATCTTGACGAACTTATACATATTTATCAAGAAAAAAAGGAAAGCCTATCTACATCGGAACAAATTGAATTTAGAAGTTTAGAACAATTAAGGTTCTTAAAAGAACTATTTAAAATTGATGATGTTGAGGTTTTAAGAGAAACATATAGAAAATTAACCATTGAGCCCGGAATAGATGAAATTGATTACCTTGAATTACCTATAATGGAAGAAAGTATAAAAAGGGCATATAATAGAGAAAAGATCCCTCAGCTATATCGACCAAAAGAAACAGACTTGCATTCACAAGTTGAGTATAATGGCACTACAATTTCAGTTTATGAACCTAAAGAAGACTGGAACATGATAATAAGCGTAATAGGTGCGTATGTTCCAAACCCTAATGCATATTTTCATCCAAAAGCTGAATGGTATTCAAAGAAGAAAAATACTAGGCACGAGATTTGTACAAGCATAATAGGAAATGACAATATGTCTATGGCAACGCCAAGACTTCAGTCCATAATATATGGATTTAGCAATATTTCACCTGAGTCGATTGAAAGAGAAGCTCCTTATGATATTTGGTCATATAGCAACGAAGTAGAAGTTCAGGCCAGAAGTTCATGTTTTATGATGTTACAAGAACTTAAAAATCATGTTCGAAGAGGTCATAGTGAGCATTTGCTAGAAACTAGAACGATTACTGAAGATGGAGAAACAATAAGGACCGATCCAGATTATATTATTGCCTTAAATAGAATTACAAAGGCAGATAAAAGAGCTGCCTCAGAATTTGGTATTCCTATAGTTCTTATAAGAACAAGAGATATAGCTAAAAAAGAAAGTGAAAGAATTAGTACTTTGGGAAGAGAAGCAATGGAAGAATTATCTCCAGAAAAATTAAGAGAATTTGTTCTTAGGTATCATAATAATTATGCTGGATTATTTAAATTAGATGTAAGTGCTATTAGTGATTATTTTTCTCCAATAATAATGGAGCGAGAGTATCATGAAATTGTTGCAAAGATTAGTGGTATTACAGATACTTCTAAAAGACTCGAGATGGCTAGAACAATGATGGAGTCACTTTGCGATGAAGAAAAAAAGCGAAAAGGTATTCCAAGAAGATTTAATCCTTTTGACTTTAAAAAAATAAAAGAATCTTTAACTGCAATAATAAATGAAGCAACTGAAAAGAAAAAGAAAAGCTTGGTAGAGCATCAAGGACAGACAACTAATGCAGAACCAAAACGAGATGTAGCACCACGTCATATTGAAGATTTGTCTCAGAATCCAAAGAAAGGAGAAGAGCAAGATGAAATCGAAAATTAAAAGAAACGAAGAAGAAATCTTGAAATCTGTAACTCGTAGTAAAGAAAGATATGGAATGATATTAAAGGCTGTGATGCTAAAACAAATGGAGAAGTATCGTAGAAAGTAAGATTTTTGGTTTAGGGTTATGCCAAATTTCATTTTCAAAGAGTAATAAATATTCTTAAAAAGACCAATAAATAATTGGTCTTTTTGTTTTTGTCTTAATTTCGAAAATTATGTCGACTTTCAATTTTTATTGATTTTTTGGGAGGGTGAGGTCCTCCCCCACAGAAAAAAGCCCCTCCCCTCTTGCATTATGTACACTAAACAAAAAACGAAAAAATGTTTGCGTGTTCGCTTGTTTTTTATTTTCGTATTTGTATAATAAATATAGAAAATGCGAATAAACATTCGGGAGTTGATTAAAATGATTGTTCAATTACACATTCAAAACGTTGGTATCATTGATGATGCGACGATTAATTTTGAGGAAGGGTTCAATGTTCTTACTGGAGAAACTGGTGCTCGGAAAGAGCCTTGTTATAGATTCTATTAGTGCCGTGACCGGTTCTAGAGTTTCTAAAGAAATAATCAGGACAGGCTGTGACGAGGCCCAAATTGAAGCATACTTTTGTGAAAATGGCACAGACTATGTTTTAAGTCGTGAAATTCTTCAAAATGGCAAAAACATTTGCAAGATTAATGGAAGACTAGTTACTGTATCTGAACTAAAAGAACTTGGTAAAAATCTGTTAGACATTTATGGCCAGCATGACAACCAATCTTTATTAGATACTAAAACTCATTTAGAGTTACTAGATAGCTTTGCTGGCAAAAAACTTTCCAATTTAAAGACTAGTTACGAAGTTATGCTTTTAGACTATAAAGAAATATGCCAAAAGTTAAAATCAAGTTTTGGTGATGATCAAGAAAGAGCTAGAAGACTTGACTTACTTAATTATCAAATTACTGAAATTGAATCAGCAAATATCAAACCAAACGAAGAAGATGAACTTTTATCTCGCAAAAAGATTATCACTAATAGCGAAAAAATTGTTGGTGCTATTAATTCTTCATACGAGGTTCTTGATGAATCTGTAATTGATAATCTTTCGCATATTATTAAGGAACTTTCATATATTTCTCAGATAGATAGTAAATATGATTCATTACAAAAAGAAGTAAGCGAGGCATATTACAATCTCCAAGACGCTAAAGAAACTATCTCAGAATACAAAGATGAAGTATATTTTGATGAAAATGAACTTAATAATATAGAAGAAAGGCTAGAAGTTATATCAAATATTAAACGTAAGTATGGTAATACCATTGAGGAAATCAATAAATACAAAGACAGAATAATAGAAGAAAAGGACTTCTTAGAAAATTCAGAAGAAGCTATTAAAAAAATAAAATCGAAGAAAGCAGAATGTGAAAGTAGTCTTAATAGATTAGCAAACGATATGTCTGAAATTCGTAAAGATTGTGCTATTAAAATTGAAAAATTAATTAACGCACAAATGCAAGAGCTTGAGATGAAAAAGGCATATTTGAAATTTGATTTTCAAAAGTCAGCTGAGTTTTTAGAAACTGGTGTTGATGAAGTTGAACTTCAAATATGCACAAATGTTGGTGACGAGCTTAAGTCACTTGCCAAGATTGCATCCGGTGGAGAGCTTTCGAGGGTTATGCTAGCAATAAAGGCGGTTTTAAGTGATTATGATAGTCTTCAGACAATGATTTTTGACGAGATAGACACAGGCATGTCTGGTGAAACAGGCTGTACGGTTGCCAAGAAACTTAAGAGCATATCAAAAAAGCACCAAATAATATGTGTAACTCATTTGCCATCAATAGTTGCTTATGGAGATACAAACTATACTATAGATAAAGTAGTAAAAAATGGTAAAACAGTTGCTAGAATTAAAAAATTAGATGAGGAGGAGACGATTTATGAGATAGCACGAGTTATTGCAGGAAAAGCGATTACACAGTCTGTATTATTACATGCTAGAGAGCTTAGAGTATAAATTTTGTTTTATGTTGTTGACTGATTTTTAAGTCTGCTTTAAGATATTTTTGTAAATGATAGTCGATGTTTAAACGAGTAATAAAGTATTAGGAGGATAATTATGAGTGAAAAAGATAAAAAAGAAAAAGTAGTTTCTCAACCGGCTGACAATTCAGAAAAGAGAAAAGCATTAGAAAGTGCTCTTGGCCAAATAGAGAAACAATTTGGAAAAGGTTCAATTATGAAGTTGGGTGAGAGCGCTCATCTTAATATTGAAGCTATTCCTACAGGAGCAATGAGCCTTGATATTGCTCTTGGTATTGGCGGAGTTCCACGTGGAAGAATTGTCGAAGTATATGGACCAGAATCATCTGGTAAAACAACAGTCGCTCTTCATATGATTGCTGAGGCTCAAAGATTGGGCGGAATTGCTGCATTTATTGACGCAGAGCATGCATTAGATCCAGTTTATGCTAGAAAGCTTGGAGTTAATTTGGATGAGCTTTTGGTTTCTCAACCAGATACTGGTGAACAAGCACTTGAAATCACAGAAGAACTTGTTAGAAGCGGAGCAATTGATATCGTTGTTGTAGACTCTGTTGCAGCATTAGTACCTAAGGCAGAAATAGACGGTGATATGGGCGATACACACGTTGCTCTTCAAGCAAGACTTATGTCTCAAGCATTGAGAAAACTTGCTGGTGTATTAAACAAATCTAATACAGTAGCAGTATTTATAAATCAGCTTCGTGAAAAAGTTGGTATTATGTTTGGAAATCCTGAAGTTACACCTGGTGGTAGAGCACTTAAGTTTTATGCTTCAGTTAGAATGGAAGTTAGACGTTCTGAGCAACTTAAGAATAATGGAGAGATAATCGGTAACAGAGTAAAGGTTAAAATCGTTAAAAACAAAGTTGCACCTCCATTTAGAGAGTGTGAATTTGATATTATGTATGGAGAGGGAATCTCTAAAGTTGGTAATATCCTTGATATTGCTGTTAACATGAACATTGTTGAAAAGGCTGGAGCGTGGTTTAGCTACGGTGGAAACAGAATTGCTCAAGGAAGAGACAACGCTAAGAAGTATTTAGAGAACAATCCTGAGATCTGTGCTGAAGTTGAAAAGAAGATTCGTGACAATATGGCAGAAGCTTTTGATAAATCTCTTACAGAAGATTTAGAAAAGGTTAATGATGATGATGATGACGAGTTTGACGAAGACGAGGAATAATATTTTGAAAAAGCTGTCCTAATTAATTTAGGACACTTTTTGTATGAGGGGCTAGTATATGATTGTTGATGATAAAATAATGAATTATGTTTTGTATCAAATGAGAACGGAAGCTGAAGTTAGAAAAAAGTGTAAGCTACTAAAATATGAAGATGATTATGTAGACGAAGTAATAGATTACATAAAAGAGGCGGGTTACATAGATGACATAAAATACGCAAAAAAATACGTAGAAAATGCATTTAGGCTTAAACATCAATCAGCAAATGAACTTAAAATATCTCTTTTAAAGAAGGGTATTGATGAGCAAATAGCCGATGAGTATACTGATACTCCTGACGTTTACGATTTTGAATATGAATCTTGTAAGTATGTTGCAAGCAAGAAGTATGCCTCAACTAATGACATCCTTAAAGTGAAGAAGTTTCTTTTATCTAAGGGATATAAGTATGAAATCATTAATGATATAATTAATGATATAAGTAGGGAATGATTTGACTTTTTGACGTATTTGCAAGATAATTTAAGTGTCTAACGAATGACCAAGGAGGAGATTAGATGGAAGAAAATGAAAAGAAAGTTTTCGAAACAGTGAGCTATATTCGTGAAAGAATTATAGAAAAACCAGATATTGCGATTATTTTAGGTTCTGGTTTGGGTGGTTTAGCTTACGAAATACAAAACAGAGTCGAGATTCCATATGACGAAGTTCCAAATTTTAAGAATTCGCTTGTTGAAGGACATGAAGGAAAACTTATCATTGGTAAAATATATGACAAAAATGTTATTGCTATGCAAGGCAGAATTCATTTCTATGAAGGATATAGCATGCAAGATATTGCTTTCCCAATTAGAGTATTTGCTCTTTTGGGAGTTGAAGTATTAATAGTAACTAATGCTGCAGGCGGAATTGATCCTAGACTTAGCCCTGGAAGCCTAATGATGATTACAGATCATATCAATATGAGTCTTCAATCACCTCTTACTGGAAAGAATTCTGATACATTTGGACCAAGATTTCCAGCAATTAATGGTGTATACGATAAAGGTTTAATGACAATAGCTAAGAGTGTTGCTTCAGAAATGAATATTAATCTTCATGAAGGTGTTTATGCATTTATGCCAGGCCCACAATATGAAACTGATGCTGAAATCAAGATGCTTAAGATTCTTGGAGCGGATGCTGTCGGAATGTCTACAGTACCCGAAGTTATTGCAGCTGCACATTCTGGAATTAAGGTATTAGGAATTTCTTGTATAGCGAATGCAGCATGGCGTGAAGGTGCAATGGCAACGCATAATGAAGTGCTTGAGAATGCATCTAAAGTTGAAAAAGATTTTGTGACTTTAGTTATGGACACAATTAGAAAAATACCAATTGAGAATAAGGGTTAAATGGAGTTTATATGGAACAACTAAGTGTCAAAATAGAAAACTTTGAAGGCCCTTTAGACTTGCTTATGCATCTTATAGATAAAAATAAGATGGATATTTTGGATATTCAAATATCTGTTATCACAGATCAATATTTGGAATATCTTAAGAAAATGCAAGAAATGAATTTGGAAGTTACAAGTGAATTTATAGTTATGGCATCAAAACTTATATATCTCAAGTCTAAGAGTTTGTTACCTAAAGATAATATCGAAGGTAATCAAGAAGATGATGAATTTGACTTGGTTGCATTACTTGTTGAATATAAAAGATACAAAGAGTGCACGTTTTCATTCAGAGACAGGCTTGATACATATCATAAGAGATTGTTCAAATTTCCATCTAAGCTTGATCTTCCAAAAAACTCTCTTACTAAAGAGTATTCAAAGGATTTGATTCCTCAAATATATAGTGATTTTCTAAATAAAGAAAACATAAAAAGAAATCTTCAAGCTGATAATATTAAACGTTTGGCGATATCAGAAAAATATACTGTGCAAAGTAAAATTAGAGAGATTATTCGTTGCCTACTAAAAAAGCCAAAGTTTATTTTTAACAAACTGTTTTCTACTAAAAAGCAAGAAAAATCTGAAGTTGTCACTGCTTTTTTGAGCTTGCTAGAATTATCAAAAATGAGCAGAATTAAAGTTACTCAAGATACTCTGTTTGGAGATATTAGTGTTGAAAAGATTGCTAGAACGAGGGGCAATAAATGAAAAAGAACTTTATAAAGACATTAAGTACAGTTTTTATTTTAACGGCTGTTGCTAAAGTGCTAGGGTTAATTAGAGATATTGTATTTGCTCAATACTATGGAACCGGCATGGAAGCAACGGCTTATTTTGCTGCAATAAAAATTCCCACACAGATTGTGGATATTGTATTGGGCTCTTCAATTGTTTCAACTTTTATACCTGTATTTAATGAGATAATGCAAAAAGATGGTAAAGATAATGCCAATAAATTTGCAAATAAGTTTATTAGTGTAGTTGCAATGATAGCAACTTTAATTTCGGTTATAGGTGTTATTTTTGCTCCTTACGTCGTTTCGGCTCTTGCAGGCGGATTTGATGATGCTACACATATGCTTACGGTTGAGTTAATTAGAATTACATTCCCAATGATTATTTTTACTGCTCTTGCATATTCGTTTGTTGGCTTTCTTCAAAGTTATGGAGAATTTAACATTCCTGCAGCAATGTCTGCTGTTTCAAATATGTTTGTAATAGTATTTTTGCTTTTGTTTAATAGTAAAACCGGTATTCATGGTGTAACATATGCTATCGTAATCGCTTGGGCACTACAATTTATAATTCAAATTCCTTTTGCAAAAAAGTTTGGATATGATTTTAGCTTTAACATAGAGTTCAAAGATAAAAATCTTCATAAGGTATTTAAATTAGCTATTCCAATTCTAATTAGTACGGCTGTTATTCCTATTAATAGTTTAGTATCTATGAGCTTTGCGTCTGGTATGCAAGAAGGTAGTGTTTCGGCATTGGAGTATGCATATAAATTATATATAGTCATTTATGGCGTATTCTCGTATGCTATTGGAAATATAATTTTCCCAAAACTTTCTAGAGAAAATGTTGAATCTAATAGTGAAAATTTTAAACAGACTATAGTTTCTTCGATTAAACTACTTGCATTAGTTCTAATTCCTTTATCTATTGGAATAATGATTTATAGAGGAGATATCATAAGGATAATATATGAAAGAGGAGAGTTTAATGAACTATCTACTGCTTTAACTTCTAATGCTTTATTCTACTATGCTATTGGTATTTTCGGGGCTGGTATTGTCGAAGTAATGAATAAGGCTTTTTATGCAAGGCAAGATACCAAGACTCCGCTAGTAGTAGGTATTTCTATGATAATAGCTAATCTAGTGCTATGCTATGTCCTTGGAAACAGTGGTTTATCTTATGCTGGACTTGCATTATCTACAGCTCTTTGCACAATAATCAATGCACTAACATTACTAATAATTCTTAACAAAAAGATTGGTGGCATAATTTCTATAGATACTCTAATCCATTTTGTAAAGATAATTCTTTCAACGGTAGTTATGGCTATAGTTGTTATTGCTTTAGATAGTGTATTGGTCTCTTCGTACATTTTTGTAAGATTATTAGTTGGAGTTGGAGCAGGATTTGCTACATATGCAGTTTTATCATTTTTACTTAAAACGATTTCGCCTGACCTAATAAAGAAGTCAGTATAGTTTCGTAGCGGCGAGCATTGCTCGCCAAAATTCGTAGCGGCGCTACTCATGTGCGCCATATAGAATATAATACGTCTGCTCACATCATACAGGCACTAATGTTATCTATTAAAAAAGCGGTCGCCCGATTCGTAGTTGGAAATTTTGATAGATCAAAATTTCCTTCCACTAGCTCCATCAAACTCTTACGCTTTTCTAATATCTAACATTAGTGCCTGTACGCTGTTCGCATCTTTGTTAATAATTCGTAACGGCGCTACTCGTGTGTGCATAAACACATAAAAAAGCCGGTGGATTAAAATAATCCGCCGGCTTTTACAAGCTAATTTATTTTGATAAAAGTGCAACTACAACAACAATTATAATAACTACTACGATAGCAATTACTGCGCCAAGTGGGCTTGGAGCTTTTGCTGTTTCGATTGGCTCATCTTCAGTTGTTACATCAGAGATTACGTTTCCAGAATCAGCCTCAACTTCAGTTTCCTCTTCAACCTCTTCACCAACATCTTCTATTGTCATAACTTCTTCTTCGCCACTATTTTCATCTGCTGGTGCAATTAAGTCAGCAAAAACGAATGAATAGCTAAGTAATAGCGATAATACCATAAAAATAGCTAATTTTCTCATATTTGTATCCTCCTTAAAACTCTCAGTTATTGATAAACTGTGTAAGCTATTATATAATAGTAAACAGTAAATTTCAATATTTTGGAGTATAAAATGAGACTTAAAAACATACCAGGTGCAAGAGAATATGTATCAAATTCAGATTATGTAATCTTGGAACCTGAAAATTATAGGGGAAAATGGAAAAAAGTTTTCAATAATAGTAATGACATACACATTGAAATCGGCATGGGTAGAGGCAATTTCATCATTAATATGGCGCTTAAGTATCCAAATACCAATTTTATAGGCATTGAGATATATGATAGCGTTATTATCAAAGCAATTAAAAAGCTTGAATCGCTTGAAAACAAGGTTACTAACCTTAAGATTGTTAGAATGGATGCTACATACATAGAAGATGTTTTTGACCATCAAATCTCTAGGATTTATTTAAATTATTCAGATCCTTGGCCAAAGGCAAAACATTCTAAGAGAAGGCTCACATCACCACAGTTCTTAGCTAGATATGAGAACGTTTTTGCTGGAGAAAAACAGATTTTTCAAAAAACGGATAATGATGCTTTATTTGAGTTTTCACTTGAATCACTAAAAGATGCTGGATATTCACTTAAAAATGTAACCTATGACTTATATAGTGATGAGAAGAACTTAGAAGACAATGTACCAACTGAATATGAATCAAAATTCGTAAGCAAAGGCATTAAAATTAAGAGGCTTGAAGCATACAAAAGCTAGATTCTAAATAAGGAGACAGCAGTATGGTTGAATTATGTGTTGATGGTTTAAAAAATGACAAAAAACTTGTTTCATACCTAAGAAAATCTTTTCCGGCTTTAAGTCAAAACACATTATATAAAGCATTAAGAAACAAAGACATTAAAGTAAATGAAAAGAGAGTTGGTGAAGATTTAACAATCAAAAATGGAGATTTGATTAAAGTCTACATAATTGATGATCTTTTATATGGTAGTGCTACATCTCAGGCAATATATGACAACGATATAGTTTATGAGGATGATAATATCCTAATAATCAATAAAAGAACTGGAATAGAAATTCAAGGCAAATCTAGTCTTGAAGAATTAGTTAAGAAAAAGTATGGCTACAAGTATTTAAAAGCTTGTCATAGATTAGATAGAAATACGAAAGGTCTTATAATATTTGCCAAAAATGAACCTGCCGAATCAGAAATGATTAATCTTATAAAGGAGCGAAGAGTTAAAAAGTTTTATAAGGCGCATGTTTATGGCATACCTGATATAAAAGAATGCGAACTTAAAGCATATTTATTTAAAGATAGTAAACAAAGTAGAGTAATCATTTCTAGCTATCCTAAAAAGGGGTATGTTGCAATTACTACAAAATACAAGGTCTTGAAGAAGTATAAAGACAATACATCATTATTGGAAGTTGAATTAGTTACGGGAAGAACGCATCAAATTCGAGCTCATTTAGCATATATCGGCTATCCGATAATTGGGGATGGGAAATATGGAATTAATAGTATAAATAAACAATTTGGTAAGACAACTCAAGAGCTTATTAGTTATAAACTTATCTTTGAACCAAACGAATCCATGTTTAAATATTTATCTGGCAAAGTAATAGAAATATAATCGGAGGTCTTATGGAACAAGTAGACATAAGTGTTGGAGATATTGTAGAAGTAAAAAAGACACATCCTTGTGGTGGAAATAAATGGGAGATTCTAAGAGTAGGTGTTGACTTTAAAATGAAGTGTGCAACATGTGGTCATATTATCATGGTGGAAAGGCCTAAGGCATTGAAAATGATAAAGAAAATAGCAGATAAACATAATTAGTTGCATCGCGATTATTCTTCAAATTATGTAAATATGCTTTGTTGACTTTATGAAGTATTAGTAATAAAATTTCTTTGATGAATCAGTATATTTGGAGGGATATATGCAAAAGATTAAATTAGATGAGGTTTTTGTTAAAAACTATAGAACCTATATAATAATTATACTTTTGATTCTAATATCTGTATGTATAATTAAACCATCGTTTATCACAATATTAGGCTCTATAGCTATTTTTGCGGCAACTTTATTTTACACATATAAAAAGAGAAAAAACCAAATAGACAAAATAGTCAAAAATTTAGATAGCTTTACTTTAAGACTTTCTACAGATGACACTATTTTGGACTTTCCTATACCTGCTATGATTATTAATCCTCAAGGTGAAATACTTTGGAATAACACTCATTTTGATGAACTTTTTAAAGGCTTAAACAAAGAAAAATATACCGAAAACCTTATTAAGGAATTCAACGAGAGTGATGATGAAACTATCTCTACAATATCTTTAGAGAAAAGCATTCATGATAAGCATTTTGTCATTAAAGGAAACGTTGTAAATGTTAGAAAAAAGGGCGTTATCTCTAGGAATTTAATGCTATATTTTATAGACAAAACAGATTATTATAGGCTATACAAATCTTTTGAAGATCAAAAAGATTGTATTGGAATTATACTAATTGATAACTATGATGAAGTTATTCAAGGTGTTAATGAAAATGAAAAGACTCAGTTGGTTGCGCAAATAGAAAAAGAACTTAGAAATTGGTATGAACACACAGATGGCATATTTATTAGATTAGACAGAAACAAGTTCTTGATTTCATTTGAAAGAGTACACTTGAAAGACTTTGTAGAAAGCAAATTTGATATTTTGGACACTGTTAAAAACATAACATTCAGTAACAAGATACCAGTAACATTAAGTATTGTAATAGTAAATGATAACGTATCTAAAGCAGAAAAGCTACATAATGCTTTCTCAACATTAGACATTGCTTTAGGTAGAGGCGGAGACCAAGCAATAGTTAAGACTGGAAGCAAGTATGAGTTCTATGGCGGAAAGTCAAAGGAAGTTGAAAAGCATACAAAGGTTAAAGCAAGAGTTGTTGCTCAAGCTCTAGAAGAATTAATTAAAGAGTCTAAAAATGTTTGTATTATGGGACATAAAAATCCTGATGCAGATTGCTTGGGTTCTGCACTTGGAATATACAGAATCGCAAAGTCATTAGGTAAAGAAGCATATGTTTTGTACAATGGAAAAGGTGTAGGCATAGACGGCTTAATGGGAAGATTAAACAAAGACAAAGCCTATGAGTCTGTATTCTTAAATTCAGAAGAACTAGATGACAAGTTCTATCAAGATACATTGCTTGTTGTGACAGATACTCATAAGACAGATTATGTTGAAGAGCCAGCATTCTTAGAAAAGGCAAATAAGATTGTTCTAATTGACCATCATAGAAGAAGTGCAGAGTTTATTTCAGAACCAACACTTATGTTCCATGAAGTTTATGCATCTTCAGCATGTGAGTTAGTTACAGAGATTATTCAATACTTGAGCACTAACATAGAACTTCCTCTAGTAGAAGCGGAAGCACTTTATGCTGGAATTCTGACTGATACAAAGAACTTCACATTTAAAACTGGAGTTCGTACGTTTGAAGCTGCAGCATATTTGAAACGACTTGGAATAGACGTATTTGCAGTTAAGAAGTTGTTTGATAATGACATTGATACCTATGTAGCTGTAGCAGACGTTATTAGAACGGCTGAAAAAATTCGTTCGGATGTTGCAATAGCTTATTGTGGAAGCGAAATACAAAACTCTATGCAAATAGCGGCTCAAGCAGCAGATGAGCTTATATCATTAAATGGTATAGAAACTTCTTTTGTATTAGCTGACATGGGAGATTATATAAACATTAGTGGTAGGTCAAACGGAAGTCTAAATGTTCAGGTTGTATTAGAAAAATTAGGTGGCGGTGGGCATCAAACAGTTGCTGGTGCACAAGTCCATGATATGACCTTAGAGCAAGCCAGAGAGAAGCTTCTTCAAGCTATTAATGAAACAAAAGAAACAAATGATTAAATTATAAAGTTTTGTTAAATGTTTTATAGGAGGCTAGGTATGAAAGTTATTTTATTACAAGACATCAAATCAGTTGGTAAAAAAGGACAGATTTTAGATGCTTCGGATGGATATGCTAGAAATTATCTTTTACCTAAAAAGTTAGCAGTAATCGCTGATGCTCAAAATATGAATGAGCTTAAAACAAAACAAGAAGCAAATAAATACAAAAAGGACATGGGAACTGCTCAGGCAAAAGAATTGGCAGAAAAAATGAAGAACTATGAATTAACTTTCAAGATTAAAGCTGGAGATAATGGCAAAACATTTGGAAGCATAACAGCAAAGGATATTGCTGATGAATTTAATAAAAAATACTTCGCTGAAATAGATAAGAAGAAAGTTGTACTTGATGATTCAATTAAGACTCTTGGAGTATACAATATTGAAATAAAGCTATTTGAGGGAGTATCAGGAATTATAAGGGTTTGTGTTGTTGCAGAATAATATTTTATATGAGGTAAGGTAATTATGAATGAAGAATTAATAAGCAGATTGCCACCATACGATTCTGATGCTGAGCAGGCTGTTCTTCGGATCAATGCTTGTAGATAAAGATGCAATCCTAACAGTAATAGAAATACTAAAAACTGAAGATTTTTATAAGCCTGAACATGCTGAAATATATTCAGCTATGAAGGATTTGTATGAAAAAGGCGAGCCTATTGACTTACTTACATTGAAAGCCCAACTAGAAGTTAGAGGTAAATATGATACTGTAAATGGCTTCGAATATCTTGTTTCACTTAATAACCCAATGTACTCAATCTCTAACGTTGAGAGCTATGCCAAGATTGTTGAATCAAAGTCTATATTAAGGCGACTAATTAATAATTCATCTGAGATTTCAAAACTGTGCTATGGTGGAAATGATGATGTTCAAGATATATTAGAAAAGGCGGAGCAGAATATTTTTGCAATTTCTGAAAAGCGAAGCCAGAAAACATATAGCCAAATTGGAACAGTTCTTTCGAGTACATTTGACAATCTTGAGGAACTATCTAAACGTGAAAAGGGTGCTTTAGTTGGCTTAACTTCAGGATTTCATGATTTAGACAATAAGACACTTGGATTTTGCCCAGGTCAGTTTATCGTTGTCGCTGGACGTCCTGCGATGGGTAAGTCTGCATTTTTATTAAATATGGCGACTAATGCCGCACTAAAAGAAGATAAAGCAGTAGTATATTTTAGTTTGGAGATGTCAAAAGAAGAGTTAGCTGGAAGAATCCTTGCTTCAGAGGCAATGGTTGATAGCCAAAAGATTAGGTCTGGCAGGTTAGAAGATGATGACTGGATCAATCTTACAAATGCTTCTGGAACAGTTTCTAATGCAAAAATATTTTTAGATGATTCTGTTGGATATACTCCTTCTGAGCTAAGAGCAAGATGCAGAAAGCTTAAAATGGAGCATGACATTGCTCTTATTGCAATAGACTATTTACAGCTTATGAATGCAGGAAGCAAAGGATATTCTAATAGACAACAAGATATTTCTGATATATCAAGGTCTTTAAAAATGCTTGCAAAAGAACTTGGAATTCCAATAATTGCAGCATCTCAGTTAAGCCGTGCTCCAGATCAAAGAGAAGAGCATAGGCCATTGCTATCGGACCTTAGAGAATCAGGTTCTATTGAGCAGGATGCCGATATAGTAATGTTTATATATAGGGATGAAGTATATAATCCTGATACTGAAAGAAAAAATGTGGCTGAAATAATTATTGCTAAAAACAGAGCAGGCTCAATTGGTACAGTCGAGCTATTATGGCTTGGACAATATACGAAGTTTGTTAATCTTGATAAATATAGGTAATAAAAAGAGGATGTGAGAAAATGTTAGAACTAGAAGAGATATCTCCTAAGTTCAAATCTTTAAAAGATAGAGTAAAAGAATTGAGTGATTCTCTTTGACATTAATGGTCGAAAAGAAAGACTTTCTGGTCTAGAAAGCCAAGTTGGAAATGAAGGCTTTTGGAACGACCAAGAAAACAGTAGCAAAGTGTTGCAAGAAATAAAGTTTTTAAAAGAAAGCGTAAATTCATTTGATAGCTTAAATAAGCAGATAGAGGAATTAGATGCGATGATTGACTTGGCAAACGAAGAAAATGACATGGATTTATGCAAAGAGGCGCTTTCTTTTTTTAAAAAGCTATCTAGTCATGTTGAAAAACTTGAGACGGAGAATCTTCTATCAGGGCCTCATGATAAAAACAACGCTATTATTACAATTCACCCAGGTGCAGGTGGTACAGAATCACAAGACTGGGCACAAATGCTATACAGAATGTATATGATGTGGTCAGAACAAAATGGTTTCAAACTTGAGGAAATTGACTTTTTACCTGGTGATGTAGCTGGAATTAAGAGTGTTACATTTAGAATAGTTGGAATGTATGCATACGGATATATGAAGAGCGAAAGTGGAGTTCATAGATTGGTTAGAATATCCCCGTTTGACGCAGGAGGAAGAAGGCATACCTCATTTGCCTCAGTAGAAGTTATTCCAGAAGTTGATGATTCTATTAATATAGAAATAAATCCTGAAGACTTAAAAATCGATACATATCGTTCTTCAGGTGCAGGTGGACAGCATGTCAATAAAACGGAATCTGCTATTAGAATAACCCATATTCCAACAAATATTATTGTTTCTTGCCAAACTCAGCGCTCACAGATTCAAAACAGAGACTATGCAATGAAAATGCTTATTTCTAAACTGGTAGAGCTTAAGGAAAAGGAAAACAAAGAAAAGATAGAGGATCTTAAAGGAATTCAAAGACAAATTGCTTGGGGAAGTCAGATTAGGTCTTATGTTTTTTGCCCATATACCCTAGTAAAAGACCACCGCACTGGCTATGAGGTTGGAAACGTTGAGGCTGTTATGAACGGCGAGATTAATGATTTTATAGATAGTTATTTGAAGAGTAATGCTAAATAGAGGAGCACAAATGAGAAGTTTGATTTTTAAAATGGAAAGACCAGATTTAGTTAAGGAAGGAGATAAAGTATCTGTAGTAGAATTTCCTCTTCCTACTAGCTGGTATTATGTTATAGAGCCAGCTGTTGCTATGTCAGCAAATATACCATTATCTGAGCGACTTAAAACAAAAGACGGGATTATTACGAAAATTGAGCCAAGTAGTGATGTGGGCTGGTATCTTACAGTTGAATTTAACGAAAATGTATAGTTTGTTAAGTTTGTATTACAAAAGGCTTTACACCGTTTATTTAAGGTAAAATATAGTATGTATGAGTATGTGTATACTATGAGGTGTATTTATGGATGATATTATAGTTAACGAAGTACATACAGAAGCAGAGCTAGTTCTTAATCCTATTGTCAATGGATATATCCTTGATAAGCTACGCTCAGAAGGTAAAGAAAAAATTCTTAAAGTTTTTGGTGCCGATGACGTTGTAGTTATTAATCATGATGAGCTATATAATGATATGGCTAGCTATGCAAATCCATGTTACGATTATTCTAAAAGAATTAGAGAAGTATCTAATTTTAGATATATTCGTTCTGATTCAGAGATGGTTCCAAAAGAATATGTAAAAAAGGTTTTAGAAAAGTCATATAATCCAAGAGAAAGGTTCTTAGTTCCTTTTGATTATATTATGATTACAAGAGAAGATGGCTCACAGTTCTTAATTTCTGAGAATTTTTCTTCTTATAGTTTGCCAAACAAACTTCACAAGTATTCAATAATTAGATACAATGGGCCTAAAGAGCCATACAAAGAAGACTTTATCTATAGTGAGGGAATTGACTTGTCTAGGATTTTAAGTTCTGATAGTGATTACATTGATGTTTTAGCTAATAAGTTTTTGTCTGCGAAAAGATTAAATGAATCATTAGACACCGTTTATTCTGTTTTAGATAAAGAAAATTCTGATGAGACAGATCATGGTGGTTCTTATGTTGGATTTATCGATTCTAAAGATTTAACAATTAAGAAAACTATGGAAAAAAGCGAACTTCTTTCTTTTGAAAAACTAATTGAGAAGGGAGTGGTGAGAGCGTGAGCAAAGAAAATAAGAGCTTAGTTCGAGACACTCAACTAAATCAATTTATTAGAAAGATTAGAAATTTGGCCATCAAAATCCGAAACGCTATTTTGCCAGATAATCCTAAAGAATTAGAAACTGCCGGTGATACTAGATTTCCTGGTGATGGTAATGATGATCAAGCAAGAAATTTTGATAGCCTAAAGGCGATTCTAGGTGATATAGAACTTAAAACGATTCGTGTGGATCTTAATAACATTATTTCTAATTGTCTAAATGTTGGCCCTGGTAAATGGGATTCTGTTGAATTAGATGAAGCGAGCAGGTTTGATGGAGTAATTGAAAGCCACCATAATGCAGAAAATGCTGCTAGTAAAGTTCAGGCATCGGAAAGACCTTATATACCTCATAAAAAGGGAGCTCCATTTGATGTTGGTAAGGAAGGGGTAACGGGTCACGTAGATAAAAGACTAAAGCCAGGTAGGTCTGGAGGCAAAAAAGATTTAGAAAATGCAAAAGATATAGATATAGAAGAATAAAGTGATTCAGAGTAATGTGAAAGGAAGTTTTTAAATGAATCCATATGATAAGGCTCAAGAGCTTGTTAAATCAATTAGAGATAGTGAGGAAGTAAAAAGCTATCTTAAGATGAAAGAAGAAATATTTAAAGATGATGATTGCAAGGAGCTTATCAGCGAGTTTAGAAATAAGCAAGTTGAAGTTCAAAGTCTACTTATGCAAGGCCAAGAAGCTGACAGTGAAAAAATGGAGAAGCTACAATCTTTGTATCAAATATTAGTAGCCAATCCAAATGTTAAGGACTTTTTTGATAAAGAAGTTCAATTTGATGAGATGCTATCAGAGATATATAGAATTATTAGTGACGGAATAAAAGATATTCATGAATAATAAATAAAATTTAAAACACTACTGCAATTTATGCAGTAGTGTTTTTGTTTTTATCTTTTTTAGTTTGCTTATTTGTATTTTTATAGTATGTTTCAGAAATCTTGTTTGCAATTGAATACTTGTCTAGTTTGTATTTCTTTTCTATTTGAGTTGTTTCTCCTTGTTTAATAAACTCATCCGGATAGCCAAAATAATATGAAGAATAAATTGCTTTGTTTGCAACTAGTTTTTGAACCTTACTTGCTAATCCTCCAGATGTGTATCCATCTTCTATTGTGAATACATTTTTTGTTTTTGTTATCGACTTAAGGATATTTGATTCATCAAATGGTTTAATGAATCTTGCATTAATAACTTCTGCAAATATTTTCTTTCTTCTTAATAATTGGGCAACATCAAGTGCTGTTTTAACCATCTTTCCATATGCAACGATTGTAACATCATTTCCAGTGATTAATACTTCTGATTTGCCTTTTACAACTTTTAAAAGTTTGTTTCTAGTTATTTTGTATGAATAAAATCCTCTTGGATATCTTATAGCAACAGGACCATCAAGACTAATTGCTAAGTCCATCATTGCTTCGAATTCTTCTCCATCTTTAGGTGCTAGTATTGTTAAATTTGGTATAGATGATAAAAAGCTTATATCTAACAGGCCTTGATGTGTTTCTCCATCTTGTCCTACAACTCCTGCTCTGTCTATTGCAAATATAACATGAAGATTTTGAAGAGCAACGTCATGAACTATCTGGTCATAAGCTCTTTGCAAAAATGTTGAATAGCAAGCAAAAACTGGAATATATCCTTCTTTGGCTAAGCCGGAAGCAAAGGTTACAGCAAATTCTTCAGCAATTCCTACATCAAAAAATCTGTCTGGATATGTAGCTTTAAAACTACTTAATCCTGTTCCGTCAGGCATAGCGGCTGTGATTGCAAGTATCTTGTCATTTTTAGCTGCTCTGTCTACTAAAATCTCGCCAAGCTTTTTTGAATATGATGGTTTCGAAGGAGATGTTTCTCCAGTTTCAATTTTGAATGGTCCTACGCCATGGAACTTGTTTGGATTTGTTTCTGCAGGCTCATAGCCTTTTCCTTTTTGAGTAATTACATGGATTAATACTGGTCTATATACATTTTTTGATCTTTCTAGGATTTCTTCTAATGATTTAATATCATTTCCATCGATTGGCCCTATATAGTTATAGCCAAATTGCTCAAATAAAACACTTTTTGGTAGGAATAAGAACCTTAGTCCTTTTTTAATTTTATCTATTATTTTATATAGAGGCTTTCCAATTAATGGGATTTTAGGAAGAATGTTTTTTAATCCTCTTTTACTGCTTGAATATACATTAGCTGAACGTATTTTGTTTAAGTAGTTTGAAAGAGAACCAACACTTGGAGCGATTGACATTTGATTGTCATTTAGGATTACTATTAAATTTAGTCCTGGCTTTGTATTATTTAATGCTTCAAATGCTAATCCACCAGTTAGTGAACCGTCTCCAATTACAGCAATAGTGTAGTTAGGATCTCCTTTTAGCTTATTTGCGGTTGCAATTCCTATTGCTTGTGCAATTGATGTTGAACTATGCCCTGTAATGAATTGATCATGTTCACTTTCATAAGGTTTTGGAAAACCACTAAGACCATCTAATTTTCTCAGATTATCAAATTGCTCTTTTCTTCCCGTTAAAATTTTGTTTACGTAAGATTGATGCCCTACGTCATAAATAATCTTATCCTTTGGAGAATCAAATACATATTGTAATGCAACGGATAACTCAACTATTCCAAGGTTAGAAGATAAGTGACCTCCATTTTTAGATACTTTTTCTACTAGAAACTCCCTTATTTCCTGACATAATTCTTGTAATTCATCTATATTTAATTTCTTCAAGTCTTCTGGACTATTAATATTATCTAATAATTTGCTCATAAAAGAATTGACCTCATGTTCCTTTAAGATTTGCAAAGGTCATTATAACGCGAAAAAGGCGAATATTCAACATATTTACATAATTTTTTGGAAGGTAGTATTTATATTGATATAAAGTCAAAAATGTTGAAAGCTATTATAAATACTGGTAAAATAAGCATAAATAGAGCAAATCTAAGGAGAAGATTGCTTATGAGATTATTCGATTATATTAAGAAAAGTGTAATATTATGTAATTCATCTAAAAGAGGAGAAATAGGGATTTCTTCTTTAATTGCTATAACGCTTATTTACTGTACCTGTACTGGTATTGGTGTTAAGTATAAAGCATTAACCAACTACGGACCAACTTATGTTGAGGAAGTTGAATCTGTTTCGTCAGGGGAAGCCGAAACTACAACTGAACAACCAGTTGAGGAAGCGCAACCACCAGTTATTAAGGTAGAAAAAAGTGGTGAAGCTACTTCGAAGGTATATAGATATGCAACAGAAGATGTTAATATAAGAGCGGAGCAAAGCCTAAATTCTACGAAGTTAGGTTCTATTTCTGCAGGTACTCCAATAGAATACGTTGGAACTAGTGATGGTTGGGATAGTGTAATATATAACGGTGTTCCTGCATTTATTAAGTCTGGCTATTTGTCTGAAAGCATGCCTTTCTTTGAAACTGTTACTTTATCAGTTAAGGAGAGAGGAATTGATCCAAATTTGCCAATGGTTGCTTTAACATTTGATGATGGACCTAACCCTAGCTCAACAACAAGAATCTTAAACACTCTTGAGAAGTTTGGTGTAGTTGCAACGTTTTTTGATTTAGGTTATTTAGTAGATGCTCATCCAGAAATAACTCAGCGCGAAGAAGCAATTGGGTGTGAAGTTGGTAGCCACTCATATAATCATAAGAATTTGAATAAACTTTCTGCAGCACAATTAAAACAAGATGTGGAAAAGACAGAGGCTGTTTTTGAAAGAGTATTAGGGCATAAATTTGTACTATTTAGACCTCCTTATGGAAATGCAAACAATACAGTACAAAAGAATATAAATTATCCACTAATAAATTGGAATGTAGATTCGCTAGATTGGAAGTATAGAGATAAGACTAAGAATCTTAATAGGATTTTCCAAACAAAGAATTTTGATGGTCATATTATACTTATGCATTCAATTCATGAAGCTACTGCTGATACAGTAGAGGATTTAGTTCCAGAACTTTTAAGAAGAGGATATCAGTTAGTTACTGTATCTGAACTTGCATATTATAAGGGATATAAAGAACTTAGGGTAGGCTCAATATATAGAGGATTTTAATTGAGGTATTAAATGAATGAAAATGTAGAATTTGTGCATTTACATGTTCATACGGAGTATAGTTTGTTAGATGGTGCAAACAGAATTAAAGAGCTTGTTCAAAAAGTGAAAGATTCTGGAATGAAGGCCATTGCTATAACCGACCATGGTGTAATGTACGGTGCTATCGAGTTTTATAAAGAATGTGTTAGGCAAGGTATTAAGCCTATAATCGGCTGTGAGGTTTATGTTGCTCCAAGGACTAGATTTGACAAAGAAGCGGGTATAGACGACAAAATGGGGCATATGATATTACTTTGCAAAGATAATACGGGGTATAAAAACCTAATTAAAATTGTATCTAGTTCTTTTATTGATGGATATTATTATAAGCCTAGGGTGGATTTGGAATTATTAAAAGAATATCATGAGGGACTAATTGCAACTTCCGCTTGCTTAGCAGGTTTTATTCCTAAAGCTATTTTAGATGATGATTTCGAAAAAGCAAAAAGCATAGCAAATACGTACATAGATATATTTGGTAAGGAAAATTTCTATATTGAACTTCAGAGCAATGGTATTAGTGAGCAAGTAGTTGCAAACAGAGGACTATTAAAACTTGCAAATGAGCTAGGCGTAGAGGTAATTGCAACTAATGATTGCCATTACTTAAATAGAGAAGACAGCTACAGTCATGAGGTTTTACTTTGTATACAAACTAATAGAAAAATGGATGATATAGATAGGTTCAGGTTTGGAAGCGATGAGTTCTATGTTAAAACTCCACAAGAAATGTATGAGCCTTTTAAAAGCATTCCTCAAGCAATTAGTAATACTTGCAAAATTGCAGATAGATGCAATGTTTCTTTTGAGTTTGGAAAAACAATTCTTCCTAATTATGATACGCCGAATAACATTGACCATTTTGAGTATCTAAAACAATTGGCAATCGACGGAATCAAAGAACGTGGTTATAGTAAAGATGAACTAGATAAAGTAAATGAAAGAATAGATTATGAGCTAGGCATTATTCAGAAGATGGGATATGTGGATTACTATCTTATTGTATGGGACTTTATTCATTATGCAAAGTCTAATGGAATCCCAGTAGGTCCTGGCAGAGGAAGCGGTGCCGGAAGCTTAGTTGCATATTTAATTGGCATAACAGATATAGATCCATTAAGGTATGATTTAATTTTTGAAAGGTTTTTAAACCCTGAAAGAATTAGCATGCCTGATTTTGATGTGGATTTTTGCTATGAAAGAAGAAGCAAGGTTATAGATTATGTTTGTGAAAAATATGGAGAAGACCATGTCGCACAGATTATAACTTTTGGTACATTGGCGGCTAAAGAAGTAATTAGAGATGTGGGAAGAGCGCTTAATGTGCCACTTCCAAAGGTAGATAGTATTGCAAAGAAGATTCCATGGGCAATTCATATAACTTTAGAAGAAGCATTAAAAGAGAATAAAGAATTACAAGAGCTTTATGATGAAGACAATGAAACTAGAAGAATAATAGATATAGGAAAAAGATTAGAGGGACTTCCTAGACATGCTTCAACTCATGCAGCAGGTGTTGTAATTACAAAAGATCCAGTAGACACATACGTTCCATTATATAAAGGCGATGAAACAATTTCATGCCAGTATACAATGACAATATTAGAAGAACTAGGCCTTTTAAAAATTGATTTTCTTGGACTTCGTACCTTAACCGTTATAGATGATACTGAAAAGCAAGTTTTTGAAAGGTATGGCAAAAAAGTTGAATACGATAAAGAAATGAATGACCCGAATGTTTTCAAACTTTGGCAAATGGGAGATACTGGTGGCATATTTCAATTTGAGAGTGCAGGTATGACTAACTTCATGAGGGAACTTAAGCCAGATAGATTAGAAGACTTAATAGCGGGTGTTTCTTTATATAGGCCGGGACCTATGGATCAGATTCCAAGATATATTGAAGCAAAGAATAATTCTAATAGAATTAGGTATACGCATGAGAGTTTGAAGCCTATTCTAGAAGTTACATACGGATGCATGGTTTATCAAGAACAAGTCATGCAGATTGTTCGTAGCTTAGCCGGATACTCATTGGGAAGAGCTGACTTAGTAAGAAGAGCAATGGGCAAAAAGAAAATTGATGTAATGCAAAAAGAACGAGAAAACTTTATTCATGGAATAGTTGATGAAAATGGAAATGTTATTGTTCCTGGGTGCGTACGAAATGGAATAGACGAAAAATCTGCAAACAAGATATTTGATGAAATGTCAGAATTTGCTAAATATGCTTTTAACAAATCACATGCGGCTTGTTATGCAGTTGTTGCTTATAAGACGGCATTTTTGAAAGCATATTATCCAAAAGAGTTTTTTGCTAGCATGCTTAATTCTTTTATTGGAAGTCAAAATAAGGTTACTTATTATATTAATGAATGTAAGATGCATAATATTAATGTTATTAAACCTGACATTAATAAAAGCTTCGCAAAATTCACTATTTCTGATAACTCTATTTTGTTTGGCTTAACAGCAATTAAAAATGTTGGCATGCAAGCCATTGAGACAATAGTAGCTGAGAGAGAAAAGAATGGAAAGTTTAAAAGCTTTGTAGATTTTTGTGAAAGAATATATGGTGAATACGTTAACAAAAAGTGTATAGAGAGTCTTATAATGGCGGGTGCTTATGATTCACTGAACGATAAGAACAGAAACACTTTGCTTAGTTCTTATGAGCAGATTCTTAATACAATTAATCAAGATATGAAAAGTAAGATATCTGGTCAGATAGACATATTTGGAATAGGAAATAGTGACAATTCTTCTAATTCGCAATATTCTTTTGCTGAGCTTGATGAATTGCCACAAAGTAAGCTTCTAGCCATGGAAAAAGATATGCTTGGACTTTATGTTTCTGGGCACCCTTTAGATAGTTATCTTGCTGTCTCAAATTTGGTTTCGAATTTTACAAGTTCTGAATTATACAGTGTTGATGATGAAGAGCCTTTAGATGAACTTAATGATTCGGAACTTCAAGATGGAGATAATGTAAGATTTGTTGCAATAGTTTCAAAAGTGAAGACAAAAACTACTAAGTCTGGTGATGTGATGGCTTTTGTAACATGTGAAGATGCAAGTGGAGAAGTAGAGCTTATATGTTTCCCTAAAACATTTAGAATGTATTCAAACTTTATCTTTGAAGAAGCTATTATATTTGTTGATGGCAGATTAAATGTAAAAGATGATGAAGTATCAATTATAGCCTCAAATATTGTCCTTTTAAATGAAGATGAGAACAACATTCAAAATATAATAAACTTGCTTAAAAAGGGAGGCAAAATACCTCTAATAGAACTAAATATTTCACAAAATTTAAATTCTAAAGAATTAGATGACTTGAGAGAAATTTTAAAGTCTGCTGGGAAGTCATCCGGTGGAATCCGTACTTCCGTAGTAAATGGTGAAATTAGGAAAGACCTCATGTTAAATTTAGATGATGACTTAATTGACAAAATTGAAAAAATAGTTCGGCTTCGAACAGATAAAGCTGGTATTATAGCGGGTTTCGTGGTATAATTAAGTAGTACAAAGTCTTTATTGATGGAGGCGATTACAAATGAAAAAAGTATTAAGTGTAGTTTTATTTGTTTGTTTATTATTAACGACTGTTGTTTGCTATGGTGCACTAAATACAGTATTACTTTCAGATAATGCTGGTGGAGGTAAAGTTGTAAAGAGGACAACTATTAATACTTCAGCTGCAATAGTTAACAGAGGTTCTCCGAGAACATGCAGTCATTCTTTTACTTCGCAAATACCGTCTAGTACTTATTTAAAAAGTTCTGCAACATGTACTAGAAGGGCGGTGTATTATAAGTGCTGTAGTAAGTGTGGAGCAAAAGGAACAGCTACTTTTGAGCATGGTAGTCTATCACAACATGTATATCAGCAAGTCGCGAATTCTAATTACTTAAAATCTTCGGCTACTTGCCAAAGCCCTGCAATTTATTATATGTCTTGTAAGAATTGCAGAAAAAAAGCTTTAGCAAAGACTTTTAAATATGGAAATCCTAGACAACATAACTTTAGCGAAAGAAATACATCTGATAGATACTTGAAAAGTGCAGCTACATGTAGTAGGAAAGCCGTATATTATATGAGTTGTAGTATGTGTGGCACAGCAGGAACAAGAACTTTTGATTTTGGAAATGTTGCTAGTCATGATTATTCGGCAATGAAGATGGATAGGCAGTACTTAGTAACTCAAGCAACTTGCACATCAAATGGTGTTTACTATTATTCTTGTAAATATTGCGGTAGAAAGGGAACTGAAACTTTCTTGGGACCTAAAGCCGAACACAAAGGAACAGTTGTTGGGTATTCTTCAGTTAATGATAAAACTCATAATGCTATGATAAGATGTACAACATGTAAGAAAGTCGTATCGCAAAGTGAGGCTCACAGTTTTGAAAATGGTTATAAAAAGTCTACAATTGGGTATCATAAAAAAGAGATAAAATGTACTAAATGTTCATATAGGGCAACATTAAGTGAAAGATGTCAGTATAGTGTTAAGTATACATACATAGATGACTCAAAACACTTTGAAGAGAAAACTTGCGGATTATGTGGAAGTGTAGTAAAAACAGCAAAAGCTCATAATAGAAGTACGTCAGATGGAAGATGTGCTTGTGAATCAAGGCCTGTTGTTCTATATTTAGCTGGAGATAATGATCAAAATCCATTATTAATGCAAGAAGGCATTAGAGGTGAATTTTCAGGAGAGATGATAGATGCTCCAAAATATAGAGATCAAGATCCGAATCGAAAGGATTTAAATGATAAGATAGAAAATGCTAATGAATACGTTAGTACAAATACCGATGAAAGAGTTGCAGTTGTTGCGTATAGCCATGGTGGAGAAGTTGCACGTGGCCTTGACTATGAAAATGTTTCTACTTTAATTATAGTTGATGGTTGTGTTTTCATGCCGGGCACAGGTAATAACGCTAATAATGCAAACCAGTGGAAGGACTTTTTACTTGAAGTAGCAGTCTCGGGTACTGATGTTTGTTTATACGCAAGTAATCAGCCACAAAAGGATGGATCTAGAGATGATAATTCAAAAAGTAAAGGCGCTGCTGCAATCACTAGAGATGTCCAAGATTTAATCACAGATAATGCTGGAAGTGAAATAACTATTGGTGGTGAAACATACAGAATTGAAGAAGTAAATTCTAATGGAGGAACTTATGCAATTATCGATCAGAATGGCCAACAAGTTGGCGGAACTATTACAATAGGGGATGCTGGCGAGACACATGGTCAAGCAGTAGTTGAAGCTTCAGACAATATTAAAGAGGTGCTAGAGTCTTCATAATTTACCATAGATTTTAATAAAAGCTCCGATATGAATTTCATATCGGAGCTTTAAATTAGCTAATTGGTGATTGTCCCTGTGATTCATGCTTTTTAAAGACATTTTGCTCGCCATAAGCACTATCTTCTAAAGTAATCCTATCTATATAGAGCTTTTGAAAATCAATATAAAATGGTTCTAACATACGTTCAATTTGTGAATAAATAGCCGCTGTCGTTCTATCTTGATTAACTGAAGCAAAATCTTTAGCAGTAAATGACTTAATCGCTATACTCATGGCATTATTGATTATATCATAAATGCTTCTTCTTGAATCTTGAAGAGCGTTTTGAACAGCATCAATGCTTTCACATTTATATGAAACAGAAAAATCAATTTCGTAGTATTTTCCTTCGTGTGTCATGAAAATATTATTATATCTTTGAGTAGTGACTTTTTCTGATATTACTGATGTAACCATATCTTTCTTTTTATTAAGTGTATAATACCCAGCGTGAACAGTTTTAAAATAATGCGTATCTCTATCAATTATTATTATTGTGTTCGGAGGGCATTTCTTCATATTTTCTGCCAACCAGATATATGCGAAGAAAAATATCCCAAATCCAATTAATGAAAGACCCAAACTAATAAAATCACTCATAAACTTAATTCCACCTCAAAACCTATTATAACACATTAAAGTTTACTAGAAAATTAAACTAGTATTACAAATTTAGCCATAATATGTAAACTAGCCTTGACAATGATTTTATTTAATTATAGAATAATTGACGTATATGAATATATTAGTTTATATTTTTTAAAATTACTTGCTTAATTGGCTTATCAGAAGCCAATTAGCACTATTTTTCTTAAATAAATAATATATTGTACATTGACATTTTAATATTAAAGGAGGAAAAAACATGGGTGAATTATTGCTACCTCTTTTAATTTCAATTGTTTTAACTTTAGTTGTCGCAAGTATTGTATTTTTCATTGTTTATAAGAACATTGAAAAATCAAAAGAAAAGAAAGGCCAATCTTTGGTTAAAAATGCGACTGAAAAGGCTGATAGAATTATTGAAGAAGCTAAAAAAGATGCAGAAAATGAGAGAAAAGAAAGAATTTTAACTGCAAAAGAAGAAATTCAAGCAGAAAAGGCTGAGTTAAATAAGGAAATTAAAGAGAGAAGAGCAGAAGTCCAAAGACAGGAAAAAAGACTAGTTCAAAAGGAAGAAGTACTTGATAAGAAGGTTGAAAGTCTTGAGCAAAAGGAGCAAAAACTTCAAGATAAGCTTACAGAGCTAGACAAGCAAAAGGAAGAGTTAGACAAGTTTGTAGATAAGCAAAATGCAGAGCTTGTTCGTATTTCTGGGCTTACAGTTGATGAAGCCAAAGAATACTTACTTAAAAATGTTCGTGAAACTCTTTCACATGAGCTCGCTGTTGAGATTAAAAATGCTGAAAACAAGGCTAAGGATGAGGCTGAGAAGAAGGCTAAAAATCTTATTACTTTTGCAATACAAAAGTGTGCAGCAGATCATACTCAAGAAACTACAGTTTCAGTTGTTCCATTACCTTCAGATGACATGAAAGGACGTATTATTGGTAGAGAAGGACGTAACATTAAGGCGTTAGAGACTCTTACCGGTATTGACTTAATTATTGATGATACACCGGAAGCTGTTATACTTTCAGGTTTTGATCCTATTAGAAGAGAAGTTGCTAGAATAGCTTTAGAGAAGCTTGTTGTAGATGGTAGAATCCATCCAGCTAGAATCGAAGAAGTTGTTGAAAAAGCAAAAGATGAACTAGAACAAATAATTAAGGAAGAAGGAGAAAGAGCATCTATGGAAACAGGTGTTATAGGCCTTCATCCAGATATTATTAAATTAATTGGAAAACTTAAGTATAGAACAAGTTATGGACAAAATGTTTTGAATCATTCTATTGAAGTATCAGAACTTTGTGGAATTATCGCTGAGGAGCTTGGTCTAGATGTTAATCTTGCTAAAAGAGCAGGATTACTTCACGACATAGGTAAATCAATAGACCACGAGATTGAAGGTACTCACGTTGAAATTGGTGTAGATATCCTAAAGAGGTATAAAGAAAGTGAACAAGTTATCAATGCTGTTCATGCTCACCACGGAGACGTTGAACCAGAATCTTTAGAGGCCGTTATTGTTATGGCAGCTGATGCTATTTCTGCAAGTAGACCAGGAGCTAGAAGAGAGACGTTAGAGACATACATCAAGAGACTAGAAAAACTTGAAGAGATTGCTGATAGTTTCAATGGAGTAGAAAAATCTTATGCAATTCAAGCTGGTAGAGAAGTTCGTATTATGGTTAAACCAGAATCAATTTCAGATGACCAGATGACTGTTATGGCAAGAGATATTGCAAAACGTATCGAAGACGAAATGGAATATCCAGGTCAGATAAAAGTTACTTGTGTGAGAGAAAATAGAGCAATTGAATATGCAAAATAATAGTAAAGCCATTTACAAAAATGTAAATGGCTTTATTTATTACAATTAATTTACGAAGATATTAAGAATTCAAGACGGATTAAAAAAGATTAATTGAATAATAAACTATATGATATAATAAATTGAAGATTGCAGTTAGTATCGTATCATGGAGGGAAACTTATGAAAAAAATAATCTGTGGAGTTTTAGTTGTTGCGATTTTATGTTGTGGCCTATCTTTTGCCTTAACGCTTACAGATATTTCAAATCACTGGGCAAAGACATATATTGAATCACTTGTAAGTGAAGGTATAATAAATGGATACGAGGATGGTACATTTAAGCCCGAAGGCCAAATAAAGAAGGGTGAGTTCATCAAATTAATAATGGCTGCTTCGTTACCCGATGAGCAATTTAATAGCATAGGTAAGTACGTTCATTGGTCATCACCATATCTTGAATGTGCAGAAGACTATAATATTATTGCTAAAGGATCTATAAATGATAGCAACGCTAATGATGTAATATCTAGAGCTGAAGTTGTTGAAATATTAGGAAAATGTGATATTTTACTTAAAGGCACAACACAGGATGTTTCACCACTATCGTTTACAGATATAGGTAGCATTTCAGATTTTCAATATGTAATGCTTTCACACTGCGTTTCTTATGGGTATATTACAGGATATGACGACGGAAGCTTTAAGCCAGACAAAACGTTAACTAGAGCTGAAGTAGCTACCATATTATACAGATATTATAATCATTCTAATGAAGTTGATCTATAATCAGTCTAATCAAGGGAAGAGCGGTTTTTCCCTTGATTTTTTTGCGCCTTTAATATATAATTTGCCATAGAATTTCTTAAGAAAGAAGGCAGTTTTATGAACATTTCAAGAGAAGATATTGAACATGTTGCATCATTAAGTATGCTAGAATTAAGTGAGCAGGAAATAGAAAGATATACAAAGGATATGCAGAATATAGTTACTTTTGCTGAACAGGTTCAAGAAGTTAATACAGATAATATTACAGAGTCTGCATATGCGCTTGATGCATACAATGTTTTTAGAAAAGATGAGGTTAAGGATTCTATTGACAGAGAGCTTATTATGAACAATGCTCCTTCAAGCAATGGAATAGCATTTTTAATTCCTCCTATGGTTTAATTTTTTTTATAAAGGTGGTTTATTTAGTGGAAAATATAATAGACTTAAAAGCACACGAAATTCGTGATGGCTATAAAAATAAATTATTTACATGTACTGATGTAGTGAATGCATATTATAAGAGTATCGAAGATAATGATAATGATATAAAAGCATTTATTACATTGACTAAAGAAGATGCGTTGAAAGAGGCGGAAAATAAGCAAAAAGAGATAGAAAATGCCTTGAGTAATGGGACTTTTGATTCGTTGCCTACACTTTTTGGAATTCCAATTGCAATTAAGGACAATATTAATGTTTTGGGCTATAAGACCACATGTGCTTCAAAGATTTTAGAGAACTTTGTTAGTCCTTATGATGCAACAGTTATTAAGCATGTCAAAGAAGAAGGCATGATTATTTTAGGAAAGCTTAATATGGATGAATTCGCAATGGGAAGTTCTTGCGAAAACTCTGCATTTTTTGCAACTAAAAATCCATGCAATTTAGATAGAGTATGTGGAGGTAGCTCAGGCGGAAGTGCTGCTTCTGTTGCTGGAAAAATGGCACCATTGTCTCTTGGGTCAGATACTGGTGGTTCAATTAGAGAACCGGCATCTTTTTGTGGTATCGTAGGAATGAAACCAACTTATGGACTTGTTTCTCGTTTTGGATTAGTTGCATTTGCATCTTCTCTTGATCAAATTGGTCCAATGACAAGAGATGTTAGAGATAATGCAGAATTATTATCTGTTATTGCAAAGTACGATAACATGGATTCTACTTCTGCTAATGTTCCAGCCAAAGATTACAAGAATGCCTTGATAAATGATGTAAAGGGACTAAAGATAGGTGTTCCTAAGGAGTTCTTTGGTGATGGTCTAAATGATGAAGTTAGAGCATCAGTTGAAAAAGCAATAGAAAAATACAAGGAACTTGGAGCTGAAATCGTAGACATTTCTCTTCCTGTTTCAAAATATTCGTTACCTACATACTATATTATTGCTTGTGCTGAGGCATCATCAAACCTTGGAAGATTTGATGGTATTAGGTATGGATATAGAGCATCAAATTGTGAAACACTTAAAGACATTTATAGAAAGTCTAGAAGCGAAGGATTTGGAACAGAAGTAAAGAGAAGAATTATTCTTGGAACCTATGTTTTATCTGCTGGATACTATGATGCATACTATAAAAAAGCACAAAAGGTTAGAACAGCTATTAAGAACGATTTTGATGAAGCGTTTAAAAAGTGTGATGTTATTGTTACACCTACGGTACCAACTACTGCTTGGAAGATTGGAGAGAAGATTGAAAATCCTCTTGAAATGTACTTAATGGACTTGTATACAGTTCCAGTAAACATTTCTGGAGTTCCTGCAATTTCAATTCCATGTGGAGTAGATAGTGATGGACTTCCTATTGGTATGCAGTTGATTGCAAAGCACTTTGATGAAGAAACTCTATATAGGGTTGCATATACATATGAGCAAAACTAAAACGTGTGAAAATGGTCATCTTACTGCGTCAGTTTTGATGTCTGCGGTGCTCGACGTATCTTATATACGCCTGCGCTCCTCGCATCTTACTTCCTTGTAATATAACCATTTTGACGTGTTTTGGAAGAAGTATAAAAAAAGAAAACAGAGAATTTTCAGAATTTGACGCAGTGAGGCGCAAATTAGGAAGTTCAACCAAGGAGACTATAATATGGAATATGAGGTAATAATCGGCATTGAAGTTCATGCTGAGTTAAGCACAAAAACCAAAATATATTGTGGTTGTACAACTGAATTTGGAGGAGATCCAAACACTCATTGTTGCCCTGTATGTACAGGACAGCCGGGAGCTCTTCCAGTTCTTAATGAAAAAGTTGTTGAGTATGCAGTTAAAGCAGGTCTTGCAACAGGTTGCACAATAACTAGAAATTCTAAGCAAGATAGAAAAAACTATTTCTACCCAGACCTTCCAAAAGCATATCAGATATCTCAATATGACTTACCACTTTGTGTTAATGGTGGATTTGATGTAACACTAAAAGATGGCACAACAAAACATCTTGGAATTACTAGAATTCATATTGAAGAAGATGCTGGAAAGTTAGTTCATGATACATATACAGGTGGCACATTAGTTGATTTAAACAGAGCTGGTGTTCCACTTATAGAGATTGTATCTGAACCAGATATGAGAAGTGCTGAAGATGCTGTTGCTTATGTTGAGAAGTTAAAAGGAATTCTAGAATATATTGGAGTTTCAGATTGTAAGATGCAGGAAGGCTCTTTAAGAGCAGACGTTAACTTATCTTTGAGACCTGTTGGGCAAAAAGAATTTGGTACTAGAACAGAGACTAAAAACTTAAATTCATTTAGAGCAATTGAACATTCGATTAATTTTGAAATTCAAAGACAAAAAGAAGTTTTAGAGTCAGGTGGAACTGTTTATCAGGAGACAAGACGTTGGGATGAAGCAGAAGGAATGGGTTATTCAATGCGTACTAAAGAGGATGCTCACGACTATAGATATTTCCCAGAGCCTGATTTAATGCCAATTAAGCTATCTGAAGAATACATTGAAAACATCAAGAATAATCTTCCAGAATTACCAGAAGCTAGAAAAGCTAGATATGTAAGCGAACTAAATCTACCTGAATATGACGCGGGAATTATTACTTCATCAAAAGCACTTTCTGATTTCTTTGAAGAAGCATCAAAAGAGTGTGAAAATCCAAAGGCTGTTAGTAACTGGATTATGACGGACATTATAAGAATTGCTAGAGAACAAGACTTAGACTATGCAAATCTTCCATTTACAGCCAAAAGTTTTGCTTCACTAATTAAGTTAATAGATGCTGGAACTATCTCAAACTCAATAGCTAAAAAGGTGTTTGAGGATATGATTAGTACTGGTAAAGAGGCTGAAGAGATAGTTAAAGAAAAAGGACTAATGCAAATAAGTGACGAAGGTGCCATAAAAGAAGTAGTCGATAGAGTAGTTGAAGCAAATCCTCAATCTATAGCTGACTATAAAGCTGGAAAAGACAGAGCTTTAGGATTTTTAGTTGGACAATGTATGAAGGAACTTAAAGGCAAAGGAAATCCACAGATTATCAATAAATTAGTGCTAGAACACTTAAAATAGAGTATATAGCGAGCAAATGAACTTGATGAGGTTCATTTGCTTGCTTTTTTATATTATCGACTCGCAGTAGGCAGTAATATGCTTTTTTGGTAAAGTAAGGCGTCGGCTTCTTAGGCACTAAATGATATGCATTAACACTAGCTAAGAAAATTTATGGACACCTGGTCGCACAATTCGTGCTCCCGTCCATAAATTTTCTTGCTACTATAAATGCCTATCATTAAGAAGCCGGAAGCCTTTGGCAATTACTTTACCAAAAAAGCATTATTACCACCTACTGCTATCTTAAAATAATGCCAAAAGCTCGCATTCTAGTATAAAAGTGTTGACATAATTTGCCAATATATGCTAATATAGCGATTGCGTAATGCTACGTTTCATTTTGATATCCTTTGGCTTGGTCACCTTGCTTCTACATCAATTTAAGGAGGACTCAAAGAATGTTTGGAATCAGGAAAAAGCTTCCGGTAGCCGTCGTTGTCGTGACCAACCTTGAGAGCGACCGTCTAGACAAATGGGCGGAGACCTGTCAGGCTACCAAGGTTCGCGAGGTACACCTTTTGCCTAAGTTGGAGAAGGAAAAGACGTACCGTTTCCAGACACCAGAACTTAAGGAAACATTTGTCACGGGGCTGAAGGCTAATTTTGGCTATTCTGCTGTTCTGGTCAGATGATTTTTCATGTGCTGTCTGCCTTTACGGTGGGCAGTTTTTTTATGTAAAAAATGTTGAAAACAGCGTTTTTTTATAGTAAAATTACAAAAGTTTAAGAAATACTTTAATAATTGAGAGGAGAATTTTAATGCTTACAGCAGGAGATTTTAGAAATGGTATGACTTTTGAGATGGAGGGACAAGTTTATAGAATAGTTGAGTTCCAACATGTAAAACCAGGAAAAGGAGCTGCATTTGTTAGAACAAAGCTTAAAAACGTTATAACTGGAGCCGTTACAGAACAAACATTTAACCCTACTACAAAAGTTGAAGAAGCACAAATAGATAGAAAGACTATGCAATACTTATATAATGATGGTGATACATATTATTTCATGGACAATGACACTTATGAGCAATTACCACTTACAAAGGACGATTTAGGAGATATTCTAAATTATCTTCTAGATAACATGGAAGTTAAAGTATTATCATACAAAGGTAAAGTATTTGGAGTTGAGCCTCCAATGTTTGTTGAGCTAGAGATTACATACACAGAACCAGGATTTAAGGGGAACACATCTACAGGAGCGCTTAAACCAGCTACAACTCAAACAGGCTATCAAGTTAATGTTCCATTATTTGTTGAAATTGGCGATAAGATTCGTATTGATACACGTACTGGAGAATACATGGAGAGAGTATAAATGTCTAATTTAAAAGATAAGATTACAAAGCAAGTTGAAGCAATTAATAATACAATTTCAAGTGACGATGAACGTACTAAAGTATTAAATTCTGTTCAAGAGATTTTACAAGATTTTACGTCGTACATTGTTCATTTGAGCGAGAGTCAAGAGGAACTTCAAAATAAAGTTGATGAATTAACAGAGATTGTTTTATCACTTGAGGATGAGCTTCATGGTGAAGCTGATGATATGCTTGCAACGTGTCCTTATTGCGGTGAAGAAATTCCACTTTTATTTAAAGACGCTGATTATAGCAGTTTTGAATGTCCAAATTGTCATAATGAAATAGAGCTAGAGTTCAAATATGACAGTGATGATTCTTGCGAATATAGTAAATATGGAGAGCCAAGTTTGTTATCTCAAAAAGTATATAAAGATAACGTTATTGACATTGGTTTTCGTGAGAATGGGCACAAAAAGGATAATCGGACATAACAAGAAAAAATAAAGATATTCTTAAGACCTAATATAGCATTAGGTCTTTTTTAGTAATTGTAAGTTGCCTAAACAAAATACTTGTTAATGGTAGCAGAAAGGAGTAAGTATCATGGCTGTTACAAAGGTTTCAGATGAAGAAATAAAAAGCCAATATGACTACATGAATAAGATTCGTAGCTTCAATCAAGGTGGAAAGTATTTTATCTTTACATTGGGTTGCAAGTTAAATGAAGCTGATAGTGAGACTATGTCTGGAATGCTTGAGACTATGGGATTTTCTAAAGCAGAATCATTTGATGATGCAAAGATAGTTATTTTCAATACTTGCTCTATTCGTGAAAATGCTGAAGAAAAGGTCTTCGGCAAGATTGGTGAGCTAAAGAATATAAAAGACAAAAATGATATGATTATTTGCTTTGCTGGATGCATGTCACAAGAAGAACATGTTATTCAAAAGATTAAGAAAAGCTACTCGCTTATAGATATAGTATTTGGAACCCATAATATATATAAGTTTCCAGAGCTTTTATATAAGAAGATGGTTGAAAAGCAAAATAAAGTGCTTGATGTATTAGATATTGACGGAACAATATATGAAGGCCTTCCAGTTAAAAGAGAAAGCACGTCTCAAGCATCAGTTATAATTATGAACGGCTGTAATAATTTTTGCTCATACTGTATAGTCCCTTATGTTAGAGGAAGAGAAAGATCAAGACAGCCTGAGGAAATAATCAAAGAAATAGAAGGTCTAGCAAAAGAAGGATGTAAAGAAGTATTATTATTAGGTCAAAATGTAAATTCTTATAATCCACGTGATGGGTATAACTTTGCTAACCTTCTAAGCGACATAGATAAAATTGATGGCATTAATATAATTAAATTCACATCTCCTCATCCAAAGGATTTTAAGGATGATGTAATTAGTGTTATTTCTAAAAGTAAAAAAATATCTAGAGTTATTCATTTGCCACTTCAATCAGGAAGCACGAACATATTGAAGGCAATGAATAGAGGCTATACAAAAGAGCAATATTTGGAGTTAGCTAGAAAGATAAAGGCAAAAATTCCAGATGCATTATTTACAACAGATATAATTGTTGGATTTCCTGGTGAAACGGAAGAAGACTTTGAGGAGACATTAGATGTTGTAAGGAAAATGAACTATGAGCAAGTATTCATGTTTATATATAGTGTTAGGCATGGAACTAGAGCAGAAAAGATGCCAAATCATATACCGGAAGACGTAAAATCAGAGCGCTTTGGTAGATTAAAGACACTTTGTGATGGTATGACAGAAATAGGTATGAATAAGTATGTCGGAACTGTTCAAAAGGTTCTTGTAGAAGGAGAAAGCAAGACAAATAAGGATGTTCTTACTGCAAGAACTACTTCAAATAAAATAGTCAATTTTGAAGGTCCAAAAGACTTGATTGGTAAGGAAGTTGAAGTAAAAATCGTATCTCAACATGTGTGGTTTTTGAAGGGCGAACTAGTATAAATAATACGTAATCAATTGACTTTAAAATTGAGTTGTGATATTTTAGTTGAAAGTTGATACGATGAAAAAGAGGAACTATCTTTGATGGGTTTTTTAGAGACTTCGTACATAGCTGAAAGTATGAAGAAACCTGGAGGTTGTTTGGAACTTTGGAGTATCTTATATAATTAAGGTGGATAGTTTTACGGATAAAATGAACTATCAATTAGGGTGGAATCGCGGAAAGTATATTTTCGTCCCTAAGTCTTTAAGTTAATTTAAGGACTTAGGGACGATTTTTGTTTATATAATAACAAGGAGGAATGTATTATGGACAAAAGCATGGATAAGATAGTTGCATTATGCAAAAGTAGAGGTTTTGTATACCCAGGAAGTGAGATATATGGCGGTTTAGCCAATTCGTGGGATTATGGCCCTTTGGGAGCTGAGCTTAAGAAAAACATTAAAGATGCTTGGTGGCAAAAATTTATTAGAGAAAACAAGCATAATGTAGGCATCGACGCTGCTATTATCATGAACCCACAAGTATGGGTTACTACTGGCCACGTAGGGGGATTTTCAGACCCTCTAATTGACTGCAAAGCTTGTAAAACAAGGCACAGAGCAGATAAGCTTATAGAAGAATGGGCATTTGCCAATGGCAAGGAGGTTTCTGGCCTTGACGGATGGTCAAATGAACAACTAGTAGGTTATATAAAGGAAAACAATATTCCATGCCCTGACTGTGGAAAGACCGATTTTACTGATATTCGTAAGTTTAACCTTATGTTTAAGACTTTTATGGGAGTTACTGAAGATGCCAAATCGGAAGTATATTTAAGGCCTGAAACAGCTCAAGGTATGTTTGTAAACTTTAAGAATGTTTTAAGAACTACTAGACGTAGAATGCCTATGGGTATTGGACAGATGGGAAGAAGCTTTAGAAACGAGATAACTCCAGGTAATTTTATCTTTAGAACTAGAGAATTTGAGCAAATGGAGCTTGAATTCTTCTGCAAGCCAGGTACAGACTTAGATTGGTATGAGTACTGGAAAGATACATGTAAAAAGTTTTTAATCAGCCTTGGCGCAAAAGAAGAGAATCTTAGACTTAGAGAGCATTCAAAAGAGGAGCTTTCTTTCTACAGTAAAGGTACAACAGATATAGAGTACCTATTTCCATTCGGCTGGGGAGAATTATGGGGTATAGCAGATAGAACAGATTATGACTTATCTCGCCATATGGAGGCTTCAAAGGAAGATTTAACGTATATGGATCCTGAAACCAATGAAAAATATGTTCCATATTGCGTAGAGCCAGCGGTTGGAGTAGATAGGCTATTCTTGATGTTTTTATGTGATGCATATAACGAAGAAGAAATAGCAGAAGGTGATGTAAGGACTGTATTGAAGCTTCATCCAGCATTAGCTCCTATGAAAGCCGCTGTTTTACCACTTTCAAAGAAACTATCTGAAAAAGCCACAGAAATCTATGATGAATTATCTAAGAAATTTATGGTAGATTACGATGAAGCTGGTAGTATAGGAAAAAGGTATAGAAGAGAGGACGAAATAGGTACACCATTCTGTATAACTGTTGACTTTGATACATTAGAGGATAATGCTGTAACTATTAGAGATAGAGACACTATGGAACAGGTAAGAATTCCTATTTCTGAGGTAGAAAAGTATATTGAGGATAGAATCAAATTTTAATCAAAATGCCGGAAAACTTGGACTTTTGATGGACGTCCCCAAGTCCAAAATTAATTAACATAAAATGCAAAAACCTTTTGACTTTTTACTATAATTATGGTATACTAAACATGGTCGCAGAGGAAAGAATAGCGAGCTAGAAATAGCCTAAAATCCTCTGAAAACGCCTAAGTAGTAAGGAGTTGATAAAAGTGTTTAAAGTTGGCGATAATATTGTTTACCCAATGCATGGAGCTGGTACAATCGAATCAATCGAAGAGAAAGAAGTACTTGGCGAAACTCAAAAATATTACGTTATGAAGATGCCTGTTGGCGATATTAGAGTTATGGTCCCAACTAAAAACGCTGAATTAATTGGTGTTAGGGACGTTATCGACAATAACAGCCTCGAAGACGTATTTAAAGTTTTTAACAACAATACTCAAATTGTTACGAGTAACTGGAACAAGAGATATAGAGACAACATGGAAAGAATGAAGAGCGGAGACATCTATGAAGTTGCTGAGGTAGTTAGAAGCCTGTCTTTCAAGCAAAAAGAAAAAGGCTTAGCCACTGGAGAGAAAAAGATGCTTTCTAATGCAAAACAAATCCTTGTTTCTGAATTAGTCCTTGCAGAAGACTCTAGCAGGGAAAATGTTGAACATATGATTGATGAAAGAATTGAGAATTCATTTAATTCATACATGGCAACACTATAAAAAATAAATCATTTTTGCACACAGCTTAAAGCTGTGTGTTTTTTTTGTTTGAAATAAGCTGTTTTTGAATAGTTCATTTTGCGTAGCCATTTAGAAACTTAATAAAAGTTACAAATTGGTAAATATAGTGTTAAGAATTATTATCAAAAAAGGAAGAATCTCCCATATGTGGTACTATAATAAGGTAATTATTTATATCATATAAAGGGGAATAAAAATGAAAAGAGAAACAAAAATAATTGTATCACTATTACTTATAGTGGTAATGGTGCTCAGCCTTTCATTTGCTGATCAGCTTGTTCGTGTGGCTTCAGTAAAAAATGCAGCGGCTGGAGCAGTTACTAGATTTGCTGGTTCTTTGCCTGGAACAACTGGTAACAGGTCTAATAGTGGCGGATCAAATAATGGAACGAAAACATTGACGGGAGCAACTATGTCATATCCGTCACATACTCTTCAAGTTGGAAGAACAATGAGCTTATCTTCATGGTCTGCACTTCCAGGAGGATCCCAAGTCTCAAGTAGAACATTTAGCTCATCTAACGCTATTGTTGCTACGGTAAACAACTCTGGTGTAATAACAGCTAAAAGCACAGGAACAGCCGTAATTGTGATGACATTAAAACAAGGAAGTACATCAAAAACAGCTTCTTGGAGTCTTACGGTAGTCGCTGGCACAACTCCAACACCTCCATTAACAAGAATGCCTACACCTGCTCCGATAGTAACAACTTCATCTGCACCAATATCATCTGTGTCTCTTTCTTATCAAACGCATACTGTTGAAGTTGGTAAATCTATAAATGGAATGTGGACTATTCAACCTACAAATGCAACAGCTGACGAAAAGATTTTTACGTCTTCGAATTCAAATGTTGCTAGAGTTAGTTCAAGAGGTGAAGTTACTGGCGTTAAGCCAGGTAATGCAACGATAAAATTAACTGTTAAACAAGGTAGTAGAAGTAAAACTGCTACTTTTAGTGTTACAGTTGTAGCTGCTACTAATACACCTACAACTACGACTATACTTACACCTGCACCAATGGTGACTGCTAGCTCTTTTAATGTTTTTTTTGAATCTGATAGTGAAGAGATGGGTGTTAGAGATACTCTACATAACAATTTACTTATTAATGGTGTCGATCGTTCTAATGTAACAATAACCTATTCGTCTTCTAATAAGAATATTGTAACTGTAACTGATTCGGGAGTAGTAACAGGAAAGAAAGCTGGTACTGCTATAATTACTGCTAAAGTTCAAATTAAAGGAACAACAACATATAAAACTGCAACATTTAGAATTGTAGTTGTTGATTCTTTACCAATAAATACTCCTTCTGGAGCTTTCACGGCTCAATTAGATAAAACTATGGTTACCTTGTATACAAAAGAAACAGCTTCTATAAAGGGTTCTTATACAGGAAATGGCAATACGACAGTTAACCAAACATATACGTCTTCTAATACTGGGGTTGCAACAGTAAGTTCTTCTGGTCTAATAACTGGTAAAAAAGCAGGAACTGCTATTATAACATATAGAGCTCAAATAAGCGGAACAACAACTTATAAAACAGCAACATGTACTGTAACAGTACGAGGTGCAACAAATACAACGGGAATTCCAACTGCTACACCGTTTAGAACTGCTACTGCGCCTTTCCTTGCTTCACTAGATAGGTCTTCTGTAAGCTTGAGTGAAAATCAAACAGTTCAATTAAAAGGGACATATACAGGTAATCAAGGCGCATCAGTAACAGAAACTTATACTTCGTCAAATACAAGTGTCGCAACAGTTAGTTCTTCTGGAAAAGTAACAGCTAAAAAAGTAGGAAACGCAACGATATCATATAGAGTTCAAATTACTGGAACAACAACTTATAAAACAGCAACATGTACTGTAACAGTACGAGGTGCAACAAGAACAACGGGAACTCCAACTGTTACACCATTTAGAACTGGTACTGCACCTTTACTTGCTTCACTAGATAGGTCTTCTGTAAGCTTGAGTGAAAATCAAACAGTTCAATTAAATGGAACATATACAGGTAATCAAGGCGCGTCAGTAACAGAAACTTATACTTCGTCAAATACAAGTGTCGCAACAGTTAGTTCTTCTGGAAGAGTAACAGCTAAAAAAGTAGGAAACGCAATAATAACATATAGAGTTCAAATTACTGGAACAACAACTTATAAAACAGCAGCATGTATTGTAACAGTAGGAGCCACAGCAACAGAAACAGCATCTAATCACTTATATAAAACAGATGGAAGATTAGCTAAAAATGAGATTGCACATTGGCAAAGATGTGTATATAGTGGGTGCAATGTGCCTACACACAAGAATGGCACTGGTATAGATGTCAGTGGATATGCTTTGCATGATTTTGATAAGAGTAAGAGAGATGGTGTTTGTAGGGTTGCATCTTGTAAATATAAATGCACGCACCCAGATTCAAAAATCACATGGTCAACTTTTGAAAGTCACAATAATACGGTAGTAATTCAAGTTGGAATTTGTTCATTATGTGGAAACAATACATCTACAAGAACAGTTAATGTTCAAACGATTGCTGATGGTGAAACTACCACAAATCACTATTATACTAATGATGGTATAACACGTGATTATAATCAGAAGGCACACTGGTTTAAATGCTTATATCCAGGTTGTAGAATGGCAGCCCATTTGAATGGCAGTGCTGCAACTATTAATGGCTATGCTAAGCATGAGATTAATCCTAATACTGGAAAATGTATTTATTGCCTTGCTGAATGCACTCATCAATGGTCACAGTGGGCTAAATGGGATTTTACAAGTGAACCTTTTAGATATTGTGTAAAGTGCAATTATTCAGAATACCGCAATAGCAATCATAATGTGCTTACGAATTGTGATCATAAGAACACTTCAACTTATGTAACTTATGCTAATTTTGATTCATCAAGACATCAAATTTGCTCATATTGTTTCCGTTGTGATGCTTTACTTTCAACCAATTATGCTAATCATGTATGGGATAATTTGGATGAGAATTCTAGTATTTGCTATATTTGTTGGACTACAAGAGAGGATAAATAGAAAAATGCATAAACTATGTATTTAGCAAAATTAGTGTAATATTATAAATAGTTAATGTAATAATTATAAAAGGGTAGCAAGCTCTCAAAGACTGCTACCCTTTAAAAATGACAATTTTTATAATAATGGTGACAAGAGTTTTAACAAACTTGTTTTTATTCGAACAACTAAAGGTATTTTTAGTTCAAATCCATTTTTAACTTCTAAGGAAACGTCTTTGATTTTGATAAAAATGTCGAGCAGTGCTCGCCGCTATACCCGTTTTATTACAAAGAGATTAAATAAAAAGCAAGAGTTTGTTACAAATAACAAAATTAGAAGTTTATTAATTACACTATTATTATGAAATTGTAAAATTAATATGAAATTGAAAGGGAGAAAAATAATGAGAAAAAGAAGCTTACTATTCTTGACATTGTGTGTCACGTTCTTGTTAGTTAATATCGCTTTTGCAGTTCCTATCAAAAGTTTTAAAACAAATCTTGTTAAAACGATTAAAGGAGGTGCAACAAGAGTAATTTCAACATCAAATACAAATAACTCCTTGCGCTCAGCTACAACACCATCTTTAACTGCGGAAACGGTATCAAGACATGCATATAAAAAAGGAAGTGTTTGGCAAAAAGATGGTTCTATGCATTGGTATAAATGTGCTTATTCAGGGTGTACAATTGCTAATCACGGTAAAGGTTTAGTTGCGGCCTCAAGTGGATTCCATAGGTTTAATTCATCAAATACATGTACGGTTTGTAGTTATGTAGTAGTTCAAGTACCAACTCGAACTCCAACCACAGAAACAGTATCAAGACATGCATATAAAAAAGGAAGTGTTTGGCAAAAAGATGGTTCTATGCATTGGTATAAATGTGCTTATTCAGGGTGTACAATTGCTAATCACGGTAAAGGTTTAGTTGCGG
>JAEEYG010000110.1 GCA_016291695.1 Clostridia bacterium
ATTGCTAATGGAAGCGATTACAGAAGGCAAGCGGAAAGAAGACTAATTCGTACAATAGACACATATGCTCCAAGAGGAGAGATATATGATAGGAATGGTAATTTGCTTGCGACGTCAGAAAGTTACTATTCTTTATACATATATAGGACAAAACGTACCACAGATGAATTAAACAATTTAATCTTAAAGATTACAGATATACTTGCGGAAAATGGGGACAGGCTGGACGATTCATTTCCGGTTGACATGGAAAGTATGACATATAAGGATGAAAAATTTGATGAAAATAATTTTTTAAAAGAACTTGGGCTTAATGAAGACTCTACACCATATGATGTCCTAGATTATTATATTAATAAATATATGCTTCAAGATTTTGACGAGATGGATCAAAAAAAGATATTGCCAATTCGATATGAACTTGCAAATAGTGGATACACTAGTTATAAGGCTACGCAAATTGCAAAAAAGATTTCTAAAGAAAGTGTTTTAAAGCTAAAAGAAAACTATATGGATCTTGGAGGAATATACACCGAAGAAAATTATGAAAGGAAGTATTTGTATGGTAATACATTATCTCACGTAATTGGGTATGTGGGGAAAATTAGCAAGACAGAGTATGACGAGCGAAAAACAAGCGGATATGGCTTAAATGACATCATTGGAAAAAGCGGTATTGAAAGTTCGTTTGAAGAATATTTAAAAGGAAAAAAAGGTAGTAAGAGATTAGAAATGGACTCCCAGGGAATAATAACAAGTGAAGAAGAAGTCGCAAGTAGCAAAATGGGAGACAATATATATCTTACTATTGATATAGAGTTACAAAAGAAAACAGAAGAAGCATTAAAAAATATTATTTATGAAATACAAAATGGAAAAATTAATAATTTAAAATATCCTGATGCAAAATGCGGAAGCGCAGTGGTGTTAAATGTAAAAACGGGCGAAGTGCTTGCGCTCGCAAGTTATCCTGATTATAATCCAGAAGATTTTTTGGATGGAATAAATAATGAAGAATATGAAATGTATTTTAACAATGAAGATAGGCCACTATATAATCGAGCGATACAAGGAGTTTATCCGCCGGGTTCAACATTTAAAATGGTGACTGGTATTGCAGGACTTGAAAGTGATGCCATAAAAGTTAATGAGTATGTTAATGACACTGGTGTTTTTTACCTAGGTCATAAGCCGGCATGCTGGTTATGGAATTCAAGAAGACAAGTGCATGGAAAAGTTAACGCTATGACGGCACTTAAGGTTTCTTGTAATTATTACTATTATGAAGTTGGAAGCAGAGTCGGAATAGATATAATAGCAGATTATGCAAAGAAATTTGGCTTTGGAAACAAAACTGGTATAGAGCTTTTAGGAGAGTCAAAAGGAATAGTTGCTTCAAGAGAATATGCAGAAAGCAGAAATGAAACTTGGACAATTGGTAATACATTATCTGCTTCGATTGGGCAATCATATACTGTTGTAACACCTCTACAAATGGCAAATTATATTTCTAGAATTGCAAATAAAGGTAAAGCAACAAACCTTACTATTCTAAAAAAGGCAACAGACTGTTACAACGAAAAAGAGCTTGATTCAGAAAGCATGAGAAAAGAGATTCATGAAAACGTTGGATATTCTGAAGAAAACAATGTAGATATTTCAATAAAAGAAGAAAACATTAATGCAATTTTTGAAGGAATGCGAAGTGTTACTGGTGATAGAGGTGGAACAGTTTATGGAACTTTTAATAAATTTCCAATCGAAGTTGCAGGAAAAACAGGAACAGCCACTTCTGGAAATGGCTCTGATAATGCGTGGTTCGTTGGCTTTGCTCCATATGATGATCCAGAGATTGCAACCGTTGTTATGGTTGAACATGGAGGTCATGGTTACTTTACAGCTAAGACAGTTAAATATATAATGGAAGAGTATTTTGGATATAATAAAAAATAAGGTAGGATAGATAACATGAATTCGGAAGTTTTATTTGAGAAAAAAGATAATAAAATGGTTATAACTATTGATAAAAACGCAGATTATGCAGATATAAAATCTAGAATAACTACAATTTTAGAGGCTTCTGCAGATATTTTTGATGGCGTTGAAGAACCAATAGTGATTAGGGGAAAGCGACTTTCAGATTTTGAAGAGGCAGAACTTTTAAAAATCTTTTCTGCTAAAACAGAGCTAGAAATTGTAATAGAAAAGCCTAAGAAGCTAGGTGTAGCAACAATAGATAGTATTTTTAACAAAGACACTAGCATTTCAAACGCTAAGGTTTTCGAAGGAACAGTTAGGTCTGGACAAAGGGTTGAATTTGAAGGCACTA
>JAEEYG010000111.1 GCA_016291695.1 Clostridia bacterium
ATATTGCCAAACATTCTAGATATGCTTTGAATAAATTCCATCTATAACACTTACTTTCTTTTAATAATCTTTTGGTTTTGCTTCAGGCAAATACTTTAATGCACGAAGTGCAACTTCTTTATCATCAAAATGCTTTTTAACTCCGTTTATTTCTTGATATGTTTCATGACCTTTACCAGCTATGACAACAATATCATTTTTTCTGGCTCTTCTAATTGCGTATTCAATAGCTTTCTTTCTATTTTGGATTAGTTTATATTCGCCTTTAGTCTTCTTAATTCCTTCTTCTATTTGTCCAATTATTGCAGCAGGGTCTTCGCTTCTAGGATTATCAGATGTGATTACAGTAATGTCTGCAAGCTTTCCAGATATTTCTCCCATCATAGGTCTTTTAAAAGGATCTCTATCGCCACCACAACCAAATACACAAATTACTCGTCCTCTTGTATATGATTTAACTGCCTTAAGAATTCCCTCCAAGCTTGCTGGTGTGTGTGCATAGTCTACCATGATAACAAAGTCTCTTGTATTAGGAACAACCTCACTTCTGCCTGGAATTTTAACACTTTCAAGACCTGTGCACATTGCTTCAATTGAAGCTCCTAGCTTTGCTGTAACACAAATTGCAGCTAATGCATTGTATACTGTGAATCTTCCAGGAATAGGAACCTTGATTCTTTGAAGTGTTCTATTCATAGAAATTTTGAAATCAGAATATGTATTAGTGATAATTATATCTCTAGCACCAACAAAAGGATTGTTGTCAATTCCATACGTAGTAATCGGACACTTAACCATATCCATTAATTTTTTAGCATACATGTCATCAACATTAATAAATGCTTCTTTTGTCATGGTAAATAATTTTGCTTTCGCTTCCAAATAATTATCAAACGTCTTGTGAAAATCTAGGTGGTCTTCTGAAAGATTGGTAAAAACTCCCATGTCAAAAGCACAGCCATAAACTCTATCTAGTGCCAATGCGTGTGAAGATACTTCCATTACTACTATATCGCATCCAGCGTCTGCCATTTTTCTAAATAGCTTTTGAAGGTCAACAGACTCTGGCGTAGTCCTATTAGTTTCTACTCTTTTGTCACCAATCAAGTTACAGATAGTACCAATAAGTCCAACTTTTCGGTTATCCTTCTCTAAAATTGTTTTTATCATATAAGAAGTTGTCGTTTTACCTTTTGTACCAGTAATACCAACCAGTTTAAAATCTCTAGATGGATGGTTGTAGAAAGTACATGCAGCAGTAGCCATAAACCTTCTTGTGTCTGAAGTAATAATTAATGCAACATCTTCTGGGATATCTTCATCTTTAATCTTTCCTTCTAAGGCAACAATACATTTTGCACCATTTTCTATACTAACTCCCGCATAATCATGTCCGTCACTTTGATAACCAACTATGCAAATAAACATGTCTCCAGGTTTTACCTGTCTTGAATCATAGGCAATTTCATTAATATCAATGTCTAAATTGCCTTTTGTTCTGATTACTTCACAATCAGAAATAATCTCCATAAGTCTCATAAGACGTCATCCTTTCTATTGAACATCTATACCATTACTTCCAAATTCAACACTAATAATTGTTCCCTCTTCAACCATTGTTCCTGCTGGTGGGTCTTGGAAAATAGCAACGCCATTACCAGATAATTTAACATTAAGGTTTTTCTTTGAAATAATATCTTTAACATTTTCCTTGCTCTGCTTTCTAACATTAGGAACTTCAACCTTTTTGCTAGTTAGTCCTTCAAGCTGAATCTTAACAACTCCTTTTTCAGGAAGTGACTCTCCAGCTTTTGGAACAGTAGCAGTTACAACTAAATCATCTGTTGCTCCATTTTCGACAACATATCTTAAACCTGAATTTGTAATAATCTTCTTTGCATCATCAAATTTCTTGTTTGTGATGTTTGGAACAACTATCTTGTTTTCTTCCTCTTTAACAGAATAGTCCTTTGGAATATCCAAGTACTCTAAAATGTCTGCCAAGACTTTTCCAACAACCGGAGCTACAATTCCTCCACCTTGGTGACCATTAACTCCTCTTGGGTTATATAAATTAAATAATATAGCTACTTGTGGATTTTCCGCAGGTGCCAATGCAACAAATGAAGCAACATATGTCTTGCTATCACCTCTTCCTTGCTCAGCTGTCGAAGTCTTACCTGCTATATTATAACCTTTTACTTGAGCATATCTTCCTGTTCCGTCTGATACAACGCTTTCCATTAGTTCTAATACTTTTTCTGATGTTTCTTTTGAAATTACTTGCTTTACAACATTTGTATCATAATTCTCTATAACATTTCCATTGCCGTCTTCTATTCTTTTTACGAGTCTAGGTGTAAGAATTTTGCCACCGTTTGCTATTGAACAAACTGCATTTAACATATTTAATGGCGTAAGCGTAAATCCTTGTCCAAAACCTGCTGTAGCAAGAGAAGACTTTGATGCGGTTTTTAATGTATGTATTATTCCAGATGTTTCTCCTATTATTCCTGAACCAGTACTCTTTGAAATTCCAAAAGCACTTAAATAACTATAAAACTTTTGTGCTCCTATTCTAAGCGCTACTGTCATATATACTGGGTTACAAGAGTTCATTAATCCTTGCCTTAAACTTTGAACTCCATGAGGTGTTGTACGCCAACAACTAATATCCCATTCGTCAACCTTTAGCGAACCAGTGCACTTGAAATCTTTGCTATCAACGTTAGTAATTATACCTTCCTCAATAGCAATCGCAGAAGTAATAACTTTAAAGACCGAACCTGGCTCATAAGTATCTGCCACGCATTTATTCTTCCACATATTTTGTAAAGCTGTAGTCTTTTGCGCAGATGTATATTTATCCCATTTTAAAATGTCATTTGCATTAGTGATTGTGAATGGATCGTTTGGATCATAGTCAGGAGCTGTCGCCATTGCAAGAATATCGCCATTTTGCGGATTCATTACAATACAAGTTCCATAATCTACTGGTTTATTATCTTCCATAGCTTGGCTTAAGTATTTCTCTACAATGTACTGTATTCTTTCGTCTATAGTAAGATATATATTCGTTCCATCTTCTGAGGGTATGTACGTAACATCATCTATTGGCATATCCTTACCAGTTGCATCTTTCGAAGTGATTCTTCTTCCAGGAACACCTTTTAATAAACTCTCATACTTTGCTTCTAATCCTTCTAGACCTTGGTTGTCTGTACCGCAAAAGCCTATTACTTGAGATAAGAAGTTTCCTTTTGGATAATACCTCTTTGTGTCTTCATATATATTAATTCCAGAGATTTTTTCTTCTTTAACCCATTCTCTAACTTTGTCAGTTATTTCTTTATCTAGTTTTTTAGCAATAACTTCTTCAACAGAAGTTTTATTAACTTTACCCAAAATAGAATCATAGTCCATACCTAGTATTTCGGATAATCCTTCAGCCGTTTTTTCTTTATTCTTCACATTTTTCGGCGTAACACTGATTGTCTCAACACTAACAGACTTTGCAAGCACTACTCCGTTTTTATCATAGATTGTTCCACGTTTAGGGCTAATAATACTGTTTTTAGTCTGCTGATTATATGCTTTTTGACTAAGTTCTTCTGCCTTAACAACCTGTAAATAAAACATACGCCAAAAAAGAGCAAACAAAAGCAAAATAAAAAATATAAATATGACTACTATTCTTTTCTTTGAACCAGCTTCAATATTATTCAAGCTTACTCCTCCGCTTATATCATTTTGAATAATTATATCATATAACAACAAAAAAGAGCATCAAAAATTAATACTTGATGCTCTTTTTAGAATAATCCCTTTATTTTGTCAACAATTTTTGTATACCACGCAATTTCTTCCTCATTTTCAACAACTGTAGGTGTTAAAACTTTGTCTTTCTTGTCTAGATTTATGTATACTATTTGAGTTGTCTTTGGTTTTTGCATTCCTAGTTGATATCTAGCGTAATTTTCTATGTAAGATAAATCTGTTTCACTATCAATTTCTGCTTGTATTTGCTCGTTAAGTGTCTGACAATTTATTAGTTCTTTCTTAGCTTTCTCAACTTTGTTAAATTTCTCATTGATTAATGAAGAACGGTATAAGATTAAAAATAGAATTGCCACTCCACAAACTAGCAAAATTGAATTATTAATTCTCTTAACTATTTTTTCTACGCTTAATTTTTGTTTGGTATCTTCTTGAGTAAGCTCTGCTTCAGCTACAGCAACCTTTTCCTTTTTCTTTATATTGGTTTTA
>JAEEYG010000112.1 GCA_016291695.1 Clostridia bacterium
CTTCACTCAACATCCACTACTATGGCACGCTTCCTGAGCGCATTAAGGCTCGGTGCGTGACAGGTGGTAGCTCGCGTTACTTCGTTGGTGATATCCCCATCTATGACGTGATAGACGGGTATGCTTATTTTCCTAGCAAAACCAACATCTACAAGCTGGAAATAAGCAATTTCACGAACATATTCGCAGTCGGAGATGACTCAGACCTTCTGGCTGCCTATAGGACTATCTATTTTGATAGTCCGGAGAACCGGAAGTTCAACATTCAACTTGTGAGCTCCATTTTGGATGGTACAATCATCTATCCCGGACAGGAATTTAGCTATAATGCTGTTACTGGGCCTAGGGGAAGAGAACAAGGCTATAAACTGGCAACAGTTATCAGCCATGGACAGTACGTTCAGGACTATGGTGGTGGAGTTTGCCAAGTAAGCTCCACAATCTACGCGGCTGTTCGCCTCAATCCGAACCTCCGAGTAACAGCTCGTTCACCCCACGCACTGGAAGTTTCATATTTGCCGGCTGGTATGGATGCGACGGTGTCGTATCCTCATACTGACTTCAAATTTGTCAACAATTACAGCTTCCCGATTCAGCTCTCTGTGTATGCTGATGACGGTTGCGTGATTGTGACCATCTGGAGAGTGCATTAAAAAATGCCCCGAAAGGGGCATTTTTTTGTTAGTCATTCTTGGTTTTACTTACACTTTTTATCTTAAAACCTGCAAAAACTATTGCAAAAACTATACATAGGAAAGCGATAAGTGAAATGAAATCTACTTGATAATGTATTGCTGTTTCGCCCAATTTTTCAACTATGACACCAATACCATAATAAACAGTATTTGGACTATAAATCAATCTATATAATAGTAATGGTCTGCTAATAATATGTACAGAAAGCCAATTTAGCATAAAGACAATACTAGTAACAAGTAGAGTAATTATAATAGATTTTTCAATTATACTTAACGGCTTTTTCACATCTTTATTTTTTCTCTTTTTATCAATTGCGAAGATTAATAAAACTGTTGCTGCAATATATATAGGCCAAAAACTAATTAATAAACCAACAAATGTAAATATACCCGAAGACACTCCACCAGTGTCTCCTGCCCAACCAGACCCATTAAATATAGAATAAATCATTGCAAAGATTAGTACGATAAATGGGAAGATGCCAATAGATATGAGCAAATTCCATAAATAGTCTTTCTTTATTAGGTTCAATATACAATAAACTATTATAACAAACGGTAAAAATTCCAAAAAGCTAGACATCTAAGTTTCCTCCTTTGTCATTAATACTTTCTACAATTCTATCATATAAAGCCACTTATAACAATTATCTAAGTGTAGGGATTATGAGAGTCATGCCTCTAATTATCTTTAACAAAACATAAATAAATCTTGATTTATTAAAAAGCAATATGGTATAATAAATAGCGATTTATCGTCATAGGTTAGTACTTAAGTTTAAATATTTTTATGTGGAGGTGCTAAATGTCAGTTAATAATGAAGAACTACTCATTGAGCAGCAAAAACTTAAAAAGACACGAAGACTTATTGATGAAGAAGTTAAAAAAAGTGAAGACAGACTTTTAGAAGGCTTTGAAGAATTTGACTATGATGACGACTATAAAGACGAATTTATGAAAGCAGCCCTAATTGATAGGTACAAGCAAAGAATCAGAAATCTCAAAAATATTAGACCTAATCCTTATTTTGCGAGAGTCGATTTTATTGAAAATGGTACCGAAAAAAGGGATGCTTTTTATTTGGGCAAAGAAACAGTCACTGATATGAAGACATTGGAACAAGTAGTTGTTGACTGGAGAGCTCCGGTTGCAGATTTGTACTATGAAGGTAGACTTGGTGATGCTGAATATGACTGCTTAGATGGTTTAATTAAAGGACAAATAAAGCTTAAGAGACAATATGTGTTTGAAGATGGCCAACTAAAAGACTTGATGGATATTGATATTACAACAAACGATGAAATGCTTCAGCCATTCTTGTCTGCTAATTCAGACACAAGACTTAAAAATATTGTTTCAACAATTCAAGCTGAGCAGAATAAGATAATAAGAGCAACGATGTGGAAACCGCTTGTTGTTCAAGGGGTTGCAGGAAGTGGAAAAACGACAATCGCATTACACAGAATTGCTTACTTAATTTATAACTGTGGGGAAGAGTTCTTCCCAGAAGAGTTTTTGATAATTGCTCCAAACAAATTCTTCTTAAACTACATTTCTAACGTACTTCCTGATTTAGGTGTAGATAGAGTTAGCCAAATGACTTATGAAGAGATAGCTTTTCAGGTAATTGGAAAAGAATACAAAATAGAAGACCCTAACGAGAAGCTAAGCTTTATAATAGATAATAATAAGAACAAGAAGAATGAAGAACTATCGAATATCATTCAACAAGCTACGCATTTTAAATCAACGATAAAGTTTAAGAACTTAATTGATGAGTATTTATATGAAGTTGAAAAACGCTTTATTCCGGATAATGATTTTGTCGTTTTAGGTGTAACCTTTATGACAAAAGAAGAAATTCAGATGCTATTCTACAAGGAGTATAAAAGACTTCCTTATCTAAAGAGAATAGATGAGATTAAGAAGCACATGCTAAACAAATTGCAAAGTAAGCAAAATGATTTTATAAAAGAATTTGAAGATGAGGCTACTTATCAAGTTTCAAAAGTAAAATTTGAAAATGAAATAATAGAAATTCAAAGAGCACAGATTAGACAGATTTACGAGGAAAGAGACGAAAAGATAAAGCTAGTAACAAAGAATTTAAAGAAGTTTGTTACAGAGTATTTTAAAGATAATAAGATTTTGGACTGCATGGGTTACTATAGAGAATTCCTTACAAATTATTTAAGGCCAATTTCAAATAATATTGTTAACAAAGATTACATAGATTTCATCGTCAAAGGTTTTGAAGCAAATACCAGAAAAGGAAGAATTGAATTAGAAGATTTAGCACCATTAATGTATATAAAATATTCGATTTTTGGAATAGATTTCAAATTTGACTTAAAACATATAGTAATTGATGAAGCACAAGATTTCAGTGAATTTCAATTCTATGTTTTCAAAAAGATAGTAAAAAGTAATTCATTGACAATTCTTGGAGACTTAGCACAAGGTATCTATGGATATAGAGGGACAATCAACTGGGAAAATACTATGAATGTTGTCTTTGATGGAGACGAAAAACCAGAGTACCTTACACTAAAGAAAACATACAGAACCACAGAGGAAATAATGAATACAGCAAATCATGTAATCTCACATATTACATCTAAGCTAAACTGCCCTCTTGGAGAACCTGTTATGAAAAATGGTAACAAAGTAACAATTAAAAATCTTAATTCTAGAGAGGAATTAATTGAAAGGATTAAATACAGAGTTTCAGAATTTAAAAAGCAAGGTTTAAAGAATATTGCACTTATCTGCAAAACAGTTGGTGATTGCGATACTTTGTATAGTGACTTAAATGATGATTTATTTCATGTTATTTCTAACAAGGATAGTCAGTACAATGGAGGCTTAACTATTGTTCCTTCATTCCTTTCAAAAGGTCTTGAGTTTGATGCTGTCATCATTACGGATTGTGATGTTGATAACTATTCATTAAATGATACTGATGTTAAGCTTTTATATGTTTGCATTACAAGGGCTATGAATACATTGGACATATATTCTGTTAAACCTATGACTAAACTTCTTGCATAATTAAACGTAAAATTCTTATGTTAAATTGCGAAAATAAAAAATATTAAAAACTATTGCAAATAGATTTGAAACAATATAGAATTCAGTCGAAATCTGTATTTTGTTTCAAATCTTTTTTTATTCTAATTTTTTATTATCAATAGTTTTTTAATTCTTTATTTTTTCAATTCTATTTTTTATTTCTTGTTATTTTCTTTTTTTATTTTAATATGGAGAATTATTGCGCCTATTGATACGAGAGGTGTTATTATGAAAGTATTAATAGTAGATGAAGACATGTTATTAAGTAATTCTATTCAAAGTCTATTTTGCGATGAAGAATCAAGTAATGAAATTGACACTTATATTGATCTTTTAAAGCTTGAGCATGATTTAATGGCAAAAGAAGAACAATATGATTTGTGCTTTTTGGACATTGATTTGTTAGGTCAGGAACTAAACACCATTTTGCCTTTTTTAAAGAATAGCAAAATAATTGGATTTACTTCAAATTTAAAACTGCTTGGTCAAATAATTAATCGACCTATTTTTCAAAGGTTATTTCAAAAGCCAATAAGCTCTGAAGATATTATTAGGTATTTAAGGATTCAATATAAGATTAAAGCCCCTATAAAGCGTATGAATATGACTAAATCAGATATAGTTAATACTTTATTAGATTTGGGATTTAGTGCTAGTCACAATGGTACTATGTTTTTGGCCTCGTGCATCGCAATAGCAATAAATAACAGGCTTTATAAGCTTAATGATGTTTATAAAAAGCTTGAAGAAGACATTGGCAAGCCAAGTAGCACGATTAATTGGTCGATAAATTACTCTATTAATCAGGCGAATAGTGAATACAGCAATAATAGGCTTTCTAGGTACTTTAATGTCAAGGGAACCCGAAAAGTTACGGCTAAAATCATTATTGATTATTTTGTTGCTTGCACTTAGAAAAAGTGCGAAAAGCCTTTAATTTTGTGCCTTTTTGTGGTATAATACCTAAAGATTTTGTTAGAAAGAGGCCTAAAATGAAAGACATTACCATATTATCAATAGAGAGTAGTTGCGATGAAACGGCTTGTGCAATTGTTAAAAATGGCAGAGAAGTTTTAAGTAATGTTATAGCTACCCAAATAGATATTCATAAGCGCTATGGCGGTGTCGTGCCTGAAATAGCTTCTAGAAACCATGTTGACTGCATTTATAATGTCGTTACTGAAGCACTAAGCCAAGCTAAGCTTAAAATAGAAGATATTGACCTTATATCTGCTACATATGGTCCGGGGCTTGTTGGTGCTTTATTGGTTGGTTTATCTACAGCAAAAGGCATTGCATTTGCTTCAAATAAGCCATTTTTAGGTGTTCATCATATCGAAGGTCATATTGCGGCAAACTATATTACTCATAAAGATTTAGAGCCACCTTACATTTGCCTTGTTGTTTCTGGAGGGCATACTAATATAGTTTATGTTAAAGATTATACAGAATTTGAAATACTTGGAAGGACTAGAGATGACGCTGTTGGTGAAGCTTTTGATAAAGTATCAAGAGTAATTGGTTTAGAGTATCCTGGTGGACCTAAGATAGATAAACTAGCTAAAGATGGAAGACCTAGCTATTCTCTTCCAAAGACTTTCTTTGATGACAGCTTGGACTTTAGCTTTAGTGGAATTAAAACTGCTGTTATCAATCTAGTTCACAAAGAAGGAGATAAGATAAATATAAATGACTTATGTGCTAGTTTCGAAGACGCTGTCACAGAGGTGCTTCTTTCAAATCTAATTAAAGCATGTAAGATGAAAAATACAGCTACTATTGCATTGGCTGGAGGAGTTTCAGCTAATTCATATTTAAGAGAAAAATTAGATGAGCTTGGAAAGCAGAATGATATCAAAATATACTATCCTGAACTTAAACTTTGCACAGATAATGCTGCAATGATTGCTTCAGCAGCTTATTTTGATCATATTGCTGGAAAGTCATCTACACTTGATTTAAATGCGGTTCCTTATTTGAAACTAGGGGACAAGCTTAGAAAATAGCTATTGAGATGAGGTGAAGAGTTGTCAACATACGTAATATCTGATTTGCATTTATCATTTGGAACGAATAAACCTATGGATGTTTTTGGTGAAAAATGGAACAACTATGAAGAACGAATCAAGGCAGATTGGATTTCAAAAGTAACAAATGATGATTATGTTATAATTGCTGGAGACATTTCCTGGGCAACATATTTAGAAGAAGTAATAAATGACTTTAAATGGATTGATTCTCTTCCAGGCAAAAAGATTATCCTAAAAGGTAACCATGATTACTGGTGGGAAACAGTTACTAAGATGAATAGATTCCTTGAGCAAAACGGAATTACTACTATTTTGTTTTTATATAACAATTTTATCGAAACTGATGAATATCTTGTTTGTGGGACAAGATACTGGGCTCAAGAAGACGGCATGGATAATGAAAAGATATTTAATAGAGAGTTATCTAGAGCAAAGATTTCGTTAGATAGTGCTAGTCGCAATAATCCAAATAACAAGCCGATTTTAATGTGCACACATTATCCGCCAGATAATAGGATTATAGAGGAGCTTAAAGACTATAAAATTACGCTATGGGTTTATGCTCATATTCACTCAAATTATGAGGAAAACACGGTGGAAATTCCTGGCATACCTAGCTATTTAACCTCTTGTGACTATTTAGATTTTAAGCTAATAAAAGTCTAAGCATGTTAACATAAAATGACACGACTTGTATTTTATGGAAAGTATGGTATAATGAATTGCTTAATAAAATCAGTAATGATTATTAATAGTTAAAATGCTTAATTGGAAAGGAAAATTTCAAATGGACGTTAAAGTAGAAAAATTAGAAAATGGTGAAGCAAAATTAGATATCACAGTAGAAAAAGAAAGATTTGATGAAGCCATGGATAAGGCATATGCAAAGAATTCTAAATATTTTGTTGTACCTGGTTTTAGAAAGGGAAAAGCACCAAAGAATATTGCATTAAGACATTACGGAGAAGGTGTATTATATGAAGAAGCATTTAATATACTAGTACCAGAAGTTCTTGATGAAGCTTATAAGGACAATAATCTTGATGTTGTTGCACCACCTGATATTGATATAGTTCAAATAGGCGGAGGTAAGGAATTTAAATTTACTGCAAAAGTTACATTAAAGCCTGAATTTACACTTGGAAAGTATAAAGGCATTAAACTAAATAAAAAGGAATATCTAGTTTCTGATGATGAGGTTAATGCAGAACTTGCTAAAAGACAAAACCAAAATGCAAGACTTGTTGAAGCTAAAGAGGGTGCTGAACTTAAAGTTGGAGATACAGCCGTTATCGACTTTGAAGGATTTGTTGATGGCGTTCCATTTGAGGGTGGAAAAGCTGAAGGCCATAGCCTAGAAATCGGAAGTGGAGCTTTTATCCCAGGTTTTGAAACTCAATTAGTAGGTATGAAATCTGAAGAAGAAAAAGAAATAAATGTTAAGTTCCCAGATGAATACTTTTCTAAAGACTTAGCTGGTAAAGATGCTACTTTTAAGGTTAAACTTCATGAGATTAGAGTTAAAGAACTACCTGAACTAGATGATGAGTTTGCTAAAGACATTTCGGAGTTTGATACATTAGACGAGCTAAAAGAAGACATAAGAGATATGCTTCAAGAAAGAAATAATCAAAAAGCTAAGGAAGAAACAAACCAAGCAGCAATTGATGCTGTTATAGAAAACACAAAGATTGATGTTCCTGAGGCTATGATTAATAACGAAGTTGAAGCATACGTTAAAGAGATGGAAAACAATTTATCAAGACAAGGACTTGGAATTGAGCAATACCTAGCATATATCGGAAAGACACTAAATGAATACAAAGAAGAAAGCAAAGTTACAGCTGAAAAGAGTATTAGAACAAGACTTATTCTTGAAGCTATCACTAAAGCAGAGAGCTTAGAAGTTACAGACGAAGACATTAATGAAAGATTGTCTGAACTTGCTAAATCATATGGCAGAGATGCTGATGAATTTGTTAAAAATGCTGGCGAACAAACTCGTAACTATGTAAGAGAAGAGTTAAAGTACGACGTTGCTGTTAGATTTATTGTAGCTAATGCTAAATAAATGATTTACAATAAAAAAGAGAAGTGAGAGAGGAGAATATAATGGAAAACAAAGAAACAATTAAGAACGATTTAGTTCCATATGTAGTTGAGCAGACTTCTAGAGGTGAAAGAAGTTATGATATTTTCTCTAGACTTTTAAAAGATAGAATTATTTTTATCGGAGATGAGATTACAGATGCTACAGCTAGTGTTGTAGTTGCAGAACTTCTATTTTTGGAATCAGAAGATCCAGATAAAGATATTCACATATATATAAATAGCCCTGGCGGTAGTGTTACAGCTGGTATGGCTATCTATGATACTATGAATTATATTAAGCCAGATGTTTCTACTATTTGCGTAGGAATGGCAGCTTCTATGGGAGCATTCTTACTATCTGCTGGCGCTAAAGGCAAAAGATATGCTCTTCCAAATTCTGAAGTTATGATTCATCAACCTTTAGGAGGAGCAAAAGGACAAGCTTCAGACGTTAAGATTCAAGCAGAGTTACTACTAAAAACTCGTGACAAGTTAAATAAGATTTTAAGCGAGAATACTGGAAAGCCACTTGAACAAATCGAAAAAGATACTGACAGAGATAATTTTATGACAGCAGAAGAAGCAAAAGAATATGGCTTAATTGACGAAGTTATGAATAGAAAATAGTCAATCTAGGTTGGAGATATTGAATTCTCCAACCTATTTGTGTATTATGGTAGAAAGACATATAAAGGGGGTAACTTACATAATATGGCAAACTACGAAGAGAGAAAACCTGTTAGATGCTCATTTTGTGGAAAATCTCAAGAAACAGTAAAGCGAATTATAGCAGGTCCTGGAGTATATATATGTAATGAATGTATAGATTTATGCTATCAGATTGTTGGCGAAGACTTTAAAGACGATAGCAAACCTGATAATAGTGTGATGGAAGTTCCTTCACCTAAGCAGATTAAAGACTTTTTGGATCAATACGTTATTGGCCAAGAAGAAGCTAAAAAATCGCTTTCTGTTGCTGTGTATAATCACTACAAGAGAATTAATAATGAAGAAGCGGATATTGCGAACGAGGACGTTGAAATCCAAAAGAGTAACATACTTCTATTAGGACCTACCGGTTGTGGTAAGACTTACTTAGCACAGACTCTAGCTAGATTTTTAAATGTTCCATTTGCTATTTCAGATGCTACTGCACTTACAGAAGCAGGATACGTTGGCGAAGATGTTGAAAATATCCTTCTAAAGCTTATACAAGCAGCAGACTATGATGTTGAAAAAGCACAAAGAGGAATCATTTATATAGATGAAATAGACAAAATCGCTAGAAAATCTGAGAACGTTTCTATTACTAGAGACGTAAGTGGTGAAGGCGTTCAGCAGGCACTACTTAAGATTATAGAGGGAACTGTTGCTTCTGTTCCACCTCAAGGCGGAAGAAAGCATCCTCATCAAGAGTTCATTCAAATTGACACTACTAATATTTTATTTATATGTGGTGGTGCATTTGAGGGGCTAGATAAGATTATTAGTGAAAGAGTTGGCAAAAAGTATATTGGATTTGGAAGTGAAGTTATCACTGCCAAAGAAAAGTCAAATATCAATATGCTAAAAGATATACTTCCTCAAGATTTGGTTAAGTTTGGACTTATTCCAGAATTTATTGGAAGATTACCAATTGTTACGACTCTAGATCCACTATCTAAGGAAGCATATATTGATATAATGACAAAGCCAAAGAATGCATTGATTAAACAATATAAAAAATTGTTTGAGATTGACAATGTTAAGCTTACATTTGAAGATGGTGCAATTGAGGCTATTGTTGATAAAGCAATTGAAAGAAAAACTGGTGCAAGAGGACTTAGAGCAATTCTAGAAGAAACAATGCGTGATATCATGTTTGAAATACCTACAAATAACGAAATTGTAGAGTGTATCATTACAAAAGATACTGTTGTTTCTGGGAAAGAACCAGTATTAATTCTAAATGAATTAAAGAAAACTCAAAGCATTCAGTCAAAGAAAATTACTAAAAAGCCTGGCTCAAAATCTAAAAAGCAAGATACTGCTTCTTAAAGTTTATTTACAGGAGATGTATTTATAGTAATGTCATATATTGATTCAAGAACTACTGATTTAAAGGATCTACATTGTGTTTATAATCATGATATTCCTAAATATATATGTGATGTAGCTGATATCGAAGAGTTTAATCGTATAAGACATAACTCTATGAATGAAGGAAGTAATGTTTCAGGTTTTAACCTGTTTCAATATAGGTATTCAAGATTAGACCACGCATTTGGTATTGGGATTATATTAGATAGTTTTAAGAAAGATTCAGAAACAGTAATTAAGTCAATGCTTCAAGAAGCAACGAAACCTAGCTTTCCATATAGTGAGCGATATTTAATTGATTATTTTAAAATCAAAGACTTTAAAAAGCCGGATGTGCTTCATGATATAAAACCTTCACCGGTTATTACTGAGTGTATTCTTAAAATGAATGTCTCTTTAGAAAACATTCAAGACTTAAAAGATAGCTTTCTAGTTTTTGCTGAGTTTCCTCATTTATCGTGTTCTAATTTGGATTTTGTTCTTTGTAATGGCTATTTAATGAAGATAATAGACAGAGAAGAAGCAAAAGAATTATATAGTAGCATAACTATTGATAGAAATCCTGATGGTAATTTCGAATTTTGCTTTAATGACATTAATCTTGCTAAAAAGTTTTTCAAACTTTCATTAGAGGTTGGAAACAAAATTAGAAGCTATGAGGCAAAATTATCTAAAAGACTAATTGCTGATGTTTTAATGCTTATGGTTCGAAGAGAAGATATTAAGGTTGAGGATTTATATAAGTATTCTGAGTTAGAACTTTTAGACATTGGCAGAAAGTGTATAGATAAGAGAATAAGTGAAGGCTGGAACGAGATAGAAAACCTTAAAAAAGTTTATACAAGGTTTAATCCTATTTATGATTCTACAAAGTATTGTGTAAATGTCCATGAGAAACCTATTTATATTGACCCATTAGTCATTACTAAGGTTGGAGTTTTTAGACTTTCTAAGCTGGATTTTGAGGTCGAAAATGACATAAATGCCTATTTTTCAACCGATACAGACATGTTTATGTATATAGATTATGAGCTATAATTTATTAAAAAAATAAAAGTAAAATTATTAGCACTTGTTATTGACAAGTGCTAATTTTTTGTGTAGATTATTAATTGGGGTTAGCAATAACATATGTTAGGTGCTAATCAATCTATTTACTTTAGAAGAGGTGAAAAACCCTTGAAACTAGATGATAGAAAGAAAAAACTTCTTGAAATGGTAATAGAAGAATATACTGCAACTGCTGAGCCAGTCGGTTCTTTCAAGCTTTCAAAAGAGCTTGGAGTCAGTAGTGCTACTATTAGAAACGAAATGGCAGCGTTGGAAAAGCTAGGTCTATTAGAGCAACCACATACTTCTGCAGGTAGAGTTCCTACTACTGAAGGTTATAGATGGTATGTTGACCAAATTATTGCTGAGCGTTCTTTAGTGCCAAAAGATAAAGCTTCAATAGATAAGCTTTTAGAACATGATATAAATAAGGTGGAAAACCTAATTAAAGAAGCAACTAGCATTCTTTCAAGACTTACAAACTACGCTTCTTATGGAGTTTCACCTGAGATAGATGATTGTACTGTTGAGGAGATTAAGCTTGTAAAAATTGGTCAAAATAAGCTAATGATTATTCTTCTTGCAGATAATGGTTTAGTTAAAGAAACTGTTATTACGAGTGACATTCCAATCCCTGACAAGAACATAGAAGTCTTTAGTAATTACCTAAATTACAAATTAAAGGGAATGAACTTTAGAGATATATATGACAATATTACTCCATACATTCAAGTAGAACTTAATAACATGAATGATAATATTGTTCCAGTTATCGCAGAACTTAACAATCTGCTTGCTAGTGATGCAGAAGTATATGTTGATGGAGCATCTAATATGCTTTCTCTTCCAGAGCTTAAAAAATCTGATACCCTAAAGAAGTTCTTAAATGTAATTGAAACAAAAGATGCTCTAAAAGAACTTGTTAAGACTGGTTATGATGGCAACATTAATGTTTATATAGGACAAGAAACTTCATTTGACGAGTTAAAAGATTTTACTATTATTACATATAAGCAAAAGATTAACGATAAAGAAGTTGGAACGATAGGTATTATAGGTCCTAAGAGAATGAACTATAAGAAAGTTATTCCAACTATCAAATACATAGGTGATATGTTACAAGAGAAGATTGAGAAAAAACGAGGAGGTAAGAGGAAAAATGTTAAAGAACGAAGAGAATGAAGCAGAAGAAAGTAAAGCTGAAAAAGATGATCTTATAGAAGATGCGGATGCTTCGTCAGAAAAAACTCAAGATGGTGATGCAAATCCAAATGAGCAAGACATCACTGATATGTCTAGAGAAGAATTAGAGCAAGAGATTATAGAGTTAAAAAAAGAAAATGATAAGTATTATAAACATCTTCAAAGAACAGCTGCTGAGTTTGATAATTACAAAAAACGTGTTTCAAAAGAAAAAGATGAGATTTACAATTTAGCAATTGGAGACACAGTTGCAAAATATGTAAATGTTTTAGACAACATTGATAGAGCACTTGCGGTAGAAAGTGCAGATGAAAAAATGATAGAAGGAATTGCACTTATCAAAAAACAAATGCTAGAAATTATGACATCATTAGGATGCACAGAAATCCCAACTGTAGGTGAACAATTTAATCCAGAAATTCATGACGCGGTATTACATATTGAGTCTGATGAATATGGAGAACAGCAGATTGTTGAAGAACTTAGGAAGGGATATAAGTGCGGAGATAGAGTAATACGACATGCTATGGTCAAAGTCGCTAACTAAAATACATGAAACGCAACATCTTGCGTTGTCGCTACGAACTTCCAAATCCTCAACGTACCATCGTACGCCTCCGGTTTGAAAGTTCTAGGCTCCTAGCAATATGTCACGTTTGATGAATTTTAGAAAATAAAATACATCTAGTTTATTTACAAGAAGAAAAATAATAAAAAAGAAAGATGAGGTAATATATATGTCAAAAGTAATCGGTATCGACTTAGGTACAACAAATTCATGTGTAGCAGTTATGGAAGGAGGACAACCTGTTGTTATTCCAAATGCAGAAGGCAACAGAACAACTCCATCTATTGTTGGATTTGCTAAAAATGGCGAGAGACTTGTAGGTCAAATCGCAAAAAGACAAATGGTTACAAACCATGATAAAACTGTAATATCAATTAAAAGAGATATGGGTACAGATAAGAAAGTTACTATTGATGGTACTTCTTATACACCACAAGAAATATCAGCTATGATTCTTCAAAAGTTAAAGACAGATGCTGAGAATTATTTAGGTTCAAAAGTAACTCAAGCAGTTATTACTGTTCCTGCATACTTCAGCGACAGCCAAAGACAAGCAACAAAAGATGCTGGCCGTATTGCTGGTCTTGAAGTTCTAAGAATTATAAACGAGCCTACAGCAGCTGCTCTTGCTTATGGACTAGAAAAAGATATTGATCAAAAGATTATGATTTATGACTTAGGTGGTGGTACATTCGATGTATCTATCCTTGATATTGGAGACGGTGTATTTGAAGTTTTAGCTACATCTGGTAACAACAGATTAGGTGGTGACGACTTTGATGATAGAATAATTAAATACTTAATTGATGAGTTCAAGAAACAAGAAGGCGTTGACTTATCTGGCGATAGTATGGCAATGCAAAGACTTAAGGAAGCAGCAGAAAAAGCAAAGATTGAGCTTTCTGCAGTTACACAAACAAACATCAACTTACCATTCATTGCTACATCTGATGATGGTCCTAAGAATATGGATATTAATCTTTCAAGAGCTAAATTTGAAGAGCTAATTGGTGACTTAGTTGAATCTACAGTAGGGCCAATGAATCAAGCAATGAAGGATGCTGGTTTAACACCAGATAAAATTGATAAAGTATTATTAGTTGGTGGTTCTTCAAGAATTCCACTTGTTCAAGACACAGTTAAGAAGATTATTGGAAAAGAAGCTCATAAAGGAATCAACCCTGATGAGTGTGTTGCAATTGGTGCAGCAATCCAAGGTGGTGTATTATCTGGAGATGTTAAGGACTTAGTTCTTCTTGATGTTACTCCATTATCATTAGGTATCGAAACATTTGGTGGAGTATTCACTAAGATTATTGATAGAAACACTACAATTCCAACAAAGAAATCTCAAATCTTCTCTACAGCCGCTGATGGACAAACTTCAGTAGAAGTTCACGTTCTACAAGGTGAAAGAGATATGGCAGCGTATAACAAGACGCTTGGAAGATTCACTTTAACTGATATACCTGCAGCTCCACGTGGTGTTCCACAAATTGAAGTTACATTTGATATTGATGCTAATGGTATTGTTCACGTTAGTGCTAAAGATATGGGAACAGGTAAGGAAAATAAAGTTGTCATTACTGCTTCTTCAAATCTTACAGAAGCTGAGATTGAAAGAGCTGTTAAAGATGCTGAAGCTCACGCTGAAGAGGATAGAAAGAACAAAGAAAATGTTGAAGTTAGAAACAATGCAGACTCTCTTGTTTATAACACAGAGAAAACATTAAGAGATTTAGGAGATAAGATTTCTTCTGAAGAAAAGGCATCTGTTGAAGCAGAAATAGCAAACGTTAAGAAAGCATTAGAAGGAACAGATATCGAAGCTATTAAATCTGCTCAAGAAAAACTAACTCAAGAATTCTATAAGATTTCAGAAAAATTATATGCAAACGTTAATCCAAATGCTGGTGATGCTGGCAATGCTGGTAATGCTTCAAATGATGGAACAGTTAATGATACAGACTATAAAGTAGAGTAATTCGTAGGGGAGAGCTATGCTCTCCCGTACATTTGTGTTTTGAAGCGACATGATGTCGTAACTTATGAAGTGTACTAATATGGAAGGAGCCTAAAAATGGCTGAGACAAAAAGAGATTACTATGAAGTTTTAGGTGTTGATAAATCAGTTTCGGACGAAGATTTAAAAAAAGCATACAGAAAATTAGCTAAGAAATATCATCCTGACGCAAACCCTGACAATAGAGCTGAAGCCGAAAAGAATTTTAAAGAAGTTAATGAAGCATACGAGGTACTTTCTGACCCACAAAAACGTAAAATGTATGATCAATTTGGTCATTCTGGACCAAATGGCTACAGTAGCGATTTTAGCGGGTTTTCAGGCTTTGATGGATTTTCTGGATTCTCTGGATTTGGAGGTGCTGGAGGCTTTGATGTCGACTTAGGAGATATATTTTCTTCTTTCTTTGGTGGTGGAAGTAGGTCTAGAAGGTCTAACGGACCTCAAAGAGGTAATGACATTAAAGTTTCTGTAAATATTTCTTTTAAAGAAGCAGTATTTGGCACTAAGAAACAGGTAAAAGTAACCAGAAAAGAGCAGTGCCCAACTTGTAATGGTAGTGGAGCAAAGCCTGGTACATCCACAGAAACATGTAAGGCTTGTAATGGCTCAGGACAGATTAGAACAGTTAGGAATACTATCTTGGGTTCTATGCAAACTACAAGAGTGTGCGATAACTGTGCTGGTAGCGGTAAGGTTATTAGTTCACCATGTACAGAGTGTAAGGGTACAGGAAGTGTTAGAAAAGTTAGGACAGTAACATTTAATATTCCAGCCGGAATAGATAATGGTATGATAATTCCTATTAGAGGTGAAGGTGAACCTGGCATTAGAGGCGGAGCATCTGGAGATTTATATATCACAGTTAACGTTTCTCAAGATAATATTTTCTCAAGAAAAGGAGATAATATTTATGAGACTGTTCACGTTTCATTTGCTATGGCGACATTAGGTGGAAAAATTAAAATTCAGACTCTTGAAGGCGAGGAAGGATATGATTTACCTTCAGGAACTCAGAGCGGAACAGTGTTTACATTAAGAAACAGAGGAATTAAGAACGTAAATGGTAATGGTACAGGAAACTTGAACTTCACTGTAATAGTTGATATTCCAAAACGATTAAGTGCTGAGGAAAGACAACTTGTAGAAAAACTTGCAGAACTATCTGGAGAATCAAACTATGTTTCTAAGAAAAAAGGATTCTTTGATTTTTAATCAGAATTGAGGTTATAAATTTTGAATACATTCTATATAAGTAGTTCGCAGATTAATAATAATTCGGCATGTATTATGGGAGACGACTTGCATCATATAAAAAATGTTTTAAGGCTTAAACCAGACGAAAAAATTCACATTTGTAATGATTCTGGTACTAAATTTGAGGCAACTCTTAAATCTTATGAGGGAGATAAGGGCGTTTTTGAGCTAACTAAAGAAATTGGAAGCTCCGAGTCATGTGTTGACATAACTCTGTTCCAAGGACTTCCAAAATCTGATAAAATGGATTACATAATCCAAAAAACGACAGAATTGGGTGTAAACTCAATAATCCCTGTAAATATGCAGTTTTCTATTGCTAAAGTAGACCGAAATAATGCGAACAAACTAGCTAGGTGGAATAAGATAGCTAAAGAGGCTGCAAGCCAGTCTGGAAGGAACATTATTCCGAGTGTTTTAGAGCCTATTAATTTTGAAAATATCATTGAAAATATTGAAAAATATGATATAGTATTGTTACCGTATGAAAATGAGAAATTATGCACTATGAAGGAAGCGATTAGAGGGCAAAACTATAAAAAGGTTGCTATTATAATTGGTCCTGAGGGCGGTTTCTCAAAGGTAGAAGTAGATTTGTTAGCAAAACACAAAAATGTTAAAATCATTACATTGGGAAGCAGGATTCTTCGTACAGAAACTGCTGGAATTGCCACAATGGCAATGCTTTCCTATGAATATGAGCTTTGATTTGTGTTTTTGAAAGGTTAGATTTAAATGAATTATTCTGAAAGAAATAAATTATTAGATAAGATATCAGTTATTGGATTAACACTTATTGGTGTTGAGCTTTTGATATATGCAATCGATTACTGCTATACCAAAAGGATTGATGTGGCTCCTAATATGCCTATAATTCTTAATATTTTAGGTGTTATATTCTTAGCTATTGCAATAGGTGTTCTTATCTATTCTTTCAAGAAAGAAAAGCATGATTATATTATTTGTGGCATAGAGCTTCTTGTTATAGCATTCATATGTCCATTTATGACATATTGGTATTATCCAAAAGCATTTGGACTTACTACAAACTGGTTTCATACAATTAGTCATCACGTGTTGATGATAGTTGTGTTTGTTTATTACATTGGTAGAGCTATATATGTTACAGTTAAATCTTATAAGAATTCTAATTCTAGAAGACTTAAAAAGAAGAAAGTTTAAAATAGTAAAAAGAAGGGTTTAGATTGGTTAAAAGTATGACCGGTTTTGGTCGTGGTGTTTCTTCTTTTGATTCTAGAAGATACACAGTCGATATCAAAACTGTAAATCATAGGTACAATGACATCTCAATCAGGATGCCAAGATTTTTGATTGCACTTGAAGATCCACTTAGACAAATTATTTCAAAGTATATTTCAAGAGGACGTATTGATGTCTTCATCAATGTTGAGAATCTTGATGAGAATTCTAAGAATGTCAAAGTAGATAGTGCACTTGCTGGTGCATATATTGAAGAAATGAGAAAGCTAATTTCAAAGTATGATTTGACAAATGATATTAGTGCAACTTCTGTTTTGAGACTTCCTGATGTTATTACTTCTTCGGATGAAGTTGATGAAGACTTATATCTCTCAGAGTTAACGCAAACTCTTAACACAGCAATTGAGAATTTGAATTCAGCTAGAGAAAAAGAGGGAAGCAAGCTTAGAGAAGACATCACTAATAGACTAAATGTTATTTCATCAGATGTTGATGCAATGTCTGAAAGGTCAGCAAATCTTTTAGATGAATATAAGCTTAAGCTTGAAAATAGAATTAAAGAATTAAACATTAAAGATATAATTGATGAGACTAGACTAGGTGCTGAAATAGTTCTTTTTGCAGACAAATCTAGTATCTGCGAGGAAATTACAAGACTTAGAGCTCACATAGAGTCATTTATTAAGCTACTTAATTCTACTGAAAAGGGCGCTTGTGGTAAAAAGCTAGACTTCATTTTGCAAGAAATGAATAGAGAAGTTAATACAATAGGTTCTAAAGCTAATTGTATTGACATTACTAATAGTGTTGTTAATGCCAAAAATGAGATAGAGAATATCAGAGAGCAAGTTCAAAATATTGAATAAGTTTTTTAGATAAATATTCATTACTTGAAAGGAGCTGTAATTATATGATTATCAAACCATCAATGACGAGTTTGCTAAAAAAGATTCCAAATAAGTATTCACTTGTTGTTGGAACTGCAAAAAGGGCAAGACAAATTTCTTTGGGCAGTCCAAAACTTACCCAAGAAAATGTAGGATCAGATGTAACCTGTGCAGCTATAGAAGTAGACGAAGGAAAAATCATTTTTAAGAAATAGCCTGTAATAGGATTGCTGTTATCACTTTAGCAATCCTTTTATTTTTGTTAGGAGGAGAGTAATGAAAAAACATATAATATCTTTAACTGGTGATTTAGCTGCTGGTAAAACAACAGTTACAAAACTTCTTATAGAAGAGTTAGGATATTCTATATATAAAAATGGAGAAAGATTCAGAAACATGGCAAAAGAAAAAAATATGTCTGTATCTGAGTTCGGCGAGTATGTTGAAGCTCATCCTGAGATTGATAGAGAGCTTGATGATTATGCACGCCAATTTGGAGAAGAAAACGATTACTTTATAATTGATGCAAGACTAGGGTGGTATACAGTTCCTTCTTCTTTTAAAGTATACCTTAAAGTTGATATAGACGAGGCTGCCAGAAGAGCTTATAATGACGAGTCTCGAAAAGCTACTGAGAATTTTGCATCAATAGAGGAATATAAGCAAGATATGATTAAAAGATATAACGGAGAAAACGAAAGATATTTTAACCTTTATAATGTTAGAAGAGACGATATGTCAAACTATGATTTAGTAATAGATACTACAAATAAAACAAGAACAGAAGTTAAAGATATCATTGTTGAAGAATACAAGAAATGGCTTGAAGAATAAGGAGTTTAGTATGGGACTTTTGAATAAGATTTTTGGTGACTATAGCACCAAGGAAGTAAAACGTTTACAAAAATATGTTGATAAAATCAATGCGCTAGAACCAGATATGGAAAAGCTATCTGATTCTGAATTAAGAGCAAAAACGGATGAGTTTAGAGAAAGAATTAATAATGGAGAAACACTAGATGATATTCTTGTTGAAGCTTTTGCTGTTGTTAGAGAAGGCTCAAAGAGAGTATTTGGTAAAAGACCATTTGATGTTCAGCTTATTGGTGGTATAGTGCTACACCAAGGTAGAATAGCCGAGATGAAAACGGGTGAAGGTAAAACCTTAACAGCTGCTTTACCAGTATATCTTAATGCTTTAACTGGACATGGTGTTTATGTCGTTACCGTTAATGATTTCCTTGCAAAAACTCAGGGAGAAGAAATGGGAAGGTTATATAACTTCCTTGGACTTTCTATTGGTGTTATAGTGCATGACTTAACTCCTGAAGAAAGACAAATTGCATACAATTCAGATATTACTTACGGAACTAATAACGAATTTGGATTTGACTACTTAAGAGATAACATGGCAGTTGAGAAGAACCAACTTGTTCAAAGAGAGCTAAATTATGCTATAGTCGATGAGATAGATAGTATTTTGATTGATGAGGCTCGTACTCCACTTATTATTTCAGGACAAGCAGACAAAGCAAATGAGTTATATCAAAAGGCAGATAGTTTCGTAAAAGGCTTAAAAGCAAAAGTTATTGCTAAGTCTGATAATAAACAAGAAGAGAGTGCAGATGATTCACAATTTGATTATATTGTTGATGAAAAGGCTAGAACTGCTACACTTACTCAAAAGGGTGTTAAGAAGGCAGAAGAGCATTTCCATGTCGACAACTTATCAGATATAGATAACACTACTTTATACCATCATATTAATGCTGCATTAAAAGCTAATGGCACAATGCACAATGGTATTGATTACATTGTAGAAGATGGTCAAGTATTAATCGTAGACGAACACACTGGTCGTATAATGTATGGAAGAAGATACAATGAAGGTTTGCATCAGGCTATTGAAGCAAAAGAAGGAGTTAAGATTGCAAACGAAAGTAAGACCTTAGCTACTATTACTTTTCAGAATTATTTTAGAATGTTTAACAAGCTTTGCGGTATGACTGGTACTGCGATGACAGAAGAGCAAGAATTTAGAGAGATTTATAAACTTGACGTTGTTGCAATTCCTACTAACATGCCTATGATTAGAGTAGACCATGATGATGTTGTTTATTTGACGGAAAGAGCAAAGCTTCGCGCAGTAATTGATGATATTAGGGAAAGCTACAATAAAGGTCAGCCAGTCTTAGTTGGTACAGTTACAGTTGAAAAATCAGAAAAACTAAGTGAACTTTTAAATAGAGAAGGAATTCCTCATACTGTATTGAATGCTAAATTCCATGCTAAAGAAGCAGATATTGTTGCTCAAGCAGGACAATATAAGACTGTTACAATTGCAACTAACATGGCAGGACGTGGTACCGATATTATGCTCGGAGGAAATACAGAAGCGCTTTCTAAAAGAGAACTTAGAAAATTAGGCTATGATGAAGAAACTATTTTAGATGCGGTATCTCTAAATGAAACAGATGACGATACTGTTTTAGAAGCTAGAAAAAAATACCATGAAATATATGATGAGCTAGATAAGGATGTTGCAAAGAATAGGGAAAAGGTTATTGCAGCTGGAGGACTTAAAATAATTGGTACAGAACGTCACTCGGCAAGACGTATAGATAACCAGCTTCGTGGACGTAGTGGTCGTCAAGGAGATATAGGTGAATCAAGATTTTATATTTCTTTAGACGATGAGCTTATGAGACTATTTGGTTCTGATAGAATGAAAGCTATGGTTGGATCACTAAATGTTCCAGAGGATCAGCCTTTAACAATGGCATTTTTGACAAAGGCTATTGAAAGGGCTCAAAAGAATATTGAATCGATTCATTATAGTGCTCGTAAACACGTTCTTCAATTTGATGATGTTATGAACAAGCAAAGAGAAATAATATATGCTCAAAGACGTAAAGTTCTTGAGGGAGAAGATATGCATGATACGGTTGAGCGTATGATTTCTGAAACAGCAGAAGATGCAGTTAATTCTTATTTGCATGTTGATACATCTGATGAGGGTGTTACTGCATTTGAAAACTACGTTAATCAAATCTTTGATATTAATTATAAAGTCGGTGACAAAAAAGCAGATGCTGTTAGCGATGAGATTAAGGAACTAGCTATTTCAAAGTTGCATGAAAAAGAGCAAGAGTTTGGAGAAGACCAGTTTAGAAAGTTTGAGAGATTTGTTATTCTTCGTACTGTTGATGACAAGTGGATGGAACACCTAGAAACAATGGAACAGCTTAAGGATAGTGTTAATCTTCAAGCTTATGGTCAGAAAGATCCTATAGTTCAATACAGAAACGAGAGCTATGATATTTTTGGAGAAATGTCAGATTCTATTAAAGAGAATGTTGCAAGAGTATGTTTGCATCAGTCAAAAGTTTCTGAGGAGCAGACAAATACAGCAAATCTTGCTAAAGCAACTGACTTATTAAAAAGGATTATTGCTCAAAGACAAGCTGAAGCTCAAAAAGCTTCTAAAGCAGGTGGCGAGTCTAAGCCTGTAGTTAAGGCAGCAAGCCAGAAAGTTGGACGTAATGATCCTTGCCCATGTGGGTCAGGGAAAAAGTATAAAAATTGCTGTGGAAAAAATGCATAACAAAAAAAGGGGACCGGAAAGAAAACCGTCCCCTTTTCTTGTGTTGGAGTGCTTGACACACATAAAATAAAAGTAGTATTGTTTATGTGTTGATAGTTTTTATTAGAAAGGATGAAAAAAATGAAGAAATTATTATTAATGATGGCAGTTACTGCTATAGGACTTAGTTTAGTGGCTTGTGGTGAAAAACCAAACGTTGAGAATAATCCACAACAAGAGGTAACTTCAAACACGGAAAGTGTTAATAATTCTGTAAATGAAACAAAAGTTGCATCATCTAGTGCTGGTACACTAAAGCTTGGTAGGTCTGATATTGCTGTCACAGTTAATGGAACAAAAGTACCAATGCCATATAAACTAAAAGATTTAGAGTCTGCTGGAATTCCTAGTGATGAAACCAGAGACGGAAAAGAGCTAGCTGCTGGCGACTTCTTTTCTGCAAATATATATTTAGATGAAAATGAAGATTACGTACTTATTCCAGCATACTACAATAAAGCGGATTCCGCTGTTAGCATCATGGATGCAGAGGCAGAAGAGATTACTATGACGACTTATGCAGATGAGCCTGTTGATCAAGGCGTTTCTATACTTGGAGTTTCATTTGGAATGACAAGAAGTGAATTATTTAAGCTTCTTGGTAATCCAGTGTCAAATGATGGAAGCTATTTTGAATGGCATATTGAATTATCGGATATGAATTACGAAGGTACTCTATCTATATACGTTACTGGAGACTCTGATGATGCGGGTGTATCTCAAGTTAACCTAAACGTTTTTCCTAAGTAAAAAACTTGAAAAGGAGATGGACTATGTAGGGCAACATAATTTTTGAATGAAATGAAAATAGTTCAATAGTACAAAACATTACAAATATATTAAAAAGGCCAAAAGTTGTTGCTTTTGGTCTTTTTTTTTGTCAAATAGGGACAACCATTTTTGACAAAAAGTTTAACTAATTGAATTGCAAATGTATTATCATTTATTTGAAATACATTTTAAGGAGAATCATATGAATAACCAAATAAAAAGAATAGAAGAAATGCCTGCAATGTATTTGATAATATATCGCAGTCAAATACAATAGAAAATATTATTCAGTATTCAATTTAATATAAATGTTTATCTTAAAAGTCAAATATTATATTCAATATTTGACTTTTTTAATTCACTCCAATACAATTATTTTATCGAATGTGGTCAATGTCCACATTTTGTCCTCAGATAATTGATACAGCAAATATTATAGATACTAATAATACTTATAATACAAAAGTTACCAGATTTAGAGAGACAAGGAAAACAGATAGTCCCAATAGTACAATAAATACGGTTAATACTGTATTGAATTGCCCATGTGGAAGCGGTAAGAAATATAAGAACTGTTGTGGAAAGAATGGTTAAAGTTCCATTATTTTATGGAGGTTCTAAAATGACAGATGTTGTAGTAAGCATATATCCCAAATTCACTAATCTTATAAAAACAGGTGATAAAAATTATGAATTCAGAAAGTATGTGCCCAAACGCGGAGTCGATCGACTATGGATTTATTCATCTTCCCCTGAATGCTCATTAGAATATATGGCGGAGATAGATAAGATTGTTGAGTTCCCGCAGAAAATTGCAGAAGAAGGGATAGGAAACAATGATTTCAACAATGGATTAAAGAAGTCAAAGTTTGCTTATCACATAAATCATCTTTACAAGCTCATTTCACCATTATCACTGGAAAAGCTAAGAAGTGACTTTGGATTTTCAGCTCCGCAATGTTATTTTTATTTAGACAGTAATGATGAATTGAGGAGTTTTCTTTTGAAACAGAATTTGAAAAGAGTGTTTTAGTAAAAATGAGGTGGAGAGTTTTATTCTTCACCTCATTTAAATTACACCTTTTCAATATGTATAGCTAAAATACCATATTTTCTTTCTTACGGAAGTAAGCTTTTGCAGGTAACATAACTCTAAATTATTGTTAACTACAGCTTGTTGTAGTATAATTAATCTATATGATTAAGATGTATTTTTACAAAGGAGGAGTTTTTATGAGTAAAAAGGTTGATTCGATGACACCAGAGGAAAGAGCAAAAAAATATGGCAATGAAATTATGGGTATAGGCATTTTTTATTTAGTATGCTATATCATCACAATATTACTATACTCGAGTATATTGTTATCTAACTTTGTTAGTATAGTTTTTATTGTAGTACAAATTGCTATGACTGTTTTTATGATAATTGGAGGACTTAAGAAGAATAGAACAGGAGTTAGAGCAGCTTTAGCTTTTGAAATCTACTTGATTATATCTTCTATTGTTGCTATGGCTATAGGGCAAGGAGCACCAGGTTTGGTTGCTATAATAGTTATGATTGGGCTTCCTTTCGATATTATTGGTCTATCTAAGGCGATAAAAGAAATGGGAAACCCTAGTGTTTCTCAGAACGTTGATGCTAATAGTTTTTCTCCGGACAATATCAATAACCCATTCTAAATAAATATGATAATCGGACAAGTAAGGTTGTCCCGTTCTGGCAATGCGTACTTCCGTAAGCGTTTGTGAGCTTATGTTAATCTGCACCTTGAAATATGCTTGACACAAGGCTTTCACGGGTTTATAATTATTTATGTAAATGAATAAAAGTTAAAAATACAAAAGAGGAGTGGTTAAGTATGAGAAAAAGTTTAATATTGGTATTAGTTTTAA
>JAEEYG010000113.1 GCA_016291695.1 Clostridia bacterium
CTTAAAGCAATTCATTTAAATGACAGTAAGAATCCAATGGGAAGCCATAAAGATAGACATGAGAAGATTGGACAAGGGAGCATAGGACTTGAAGCTTTATCTAGAGTTACAAATCACCCATTACTTAAAAATATGCCATTCTTTTTAGAAACACCACAAGATGATTTGGACGGCTGGGCAGAAGAAATTAAAATGTTAAAAGAAAAATATTCGTAGCGACGAGCATTGCTCGCCATGGACGGCGCTGCTGTCCGCTACGAGCGAATAATAAGCTATTCGTAGCGGCGCGACTCACGTGCGCCATATGAACATTTGAGGAAATAATATGGTTAAGTTTAACAATTCTTGGGATGAAATCCTAAAAGACGAATTCGAAAAAGACTACTACAAAAAAATACGTGAATTTTTAAAGCAAGAATATTCACATTACAAAATTTATCCCAATATGAATAATATTTTTGATAGTTTAAAATATGCATCATATGAAAATATCAAAGTAGTAATAATTGGGCAAGACCCATATCATGAAGAAGGACAAGCGCATGGACTTTCTTTTTCAGTTCAACCTGGAATTGAAATTCCACCATCACTTCAAAATATTTATAAAGAAATTCACGATGATTTAGGATGCTATATTCCTAATAATGGATATCTAGTTAAATGGGCAAAACAAGGTGTCCTTTTATTAAACAATGTTTTAACAGTAAGAGCGCATGCTGCAAATTCTCATAAGGACAAAGGTTGGGAAGAATTTACAGATGATGTAATTAAAATCCTTAACAAAAGGGAAGAGCCAATTGTATTTATGTTTTGGGGGGCGTGTGCAAAAACAAAAGAAGCACTTATAACAAATCCAAATCATTTGATTTTGAAAGCTGTTCACCCAAGTCCACTTTCTGCATATAGAGGATTTTTTGGATGTAAACATTTTTCAAAAGCAAATGAATTTTTGAAACAGCATGGAGAAGAGCCAATCGATTGGCAAATTGAAAATATATAATATAAATGTAAAGGGTCAGTCGCTTTGAAATTGAATTTTTAGGAACACTTTATTTGTTTTGGACTATAATTGACTTTCTTGGATAGCACAGACTGTAAGCATTGAACATATATTCAGCTACAAATCAAATAATTGACTAATAAAAGGAGAGGAAATGATGAAATCAAGATTACTCAAAAACATATTAATAAGTAGCTCTGCATTTAATTTGTTCTTTTTTGTTAACTTTTCAATGGCAGCCACAGATGTTGAACTTCATAGCAATATGGCATTTATTATTAATAATTTAGGCAGTATTGGCATAATAATTGCTCTTGTTATTTTAGAGATTATTTTAATACGTTCAGCCAAAAAGAATCCTAAAGTAGGAAACGATACATTACAAAAGAAAGATGATAATAACAAAATTATGATTATTGTTCTAATAGTAGTTGTTTTGTTTTCTTTTATTTTGTCTATTAATGTAGGTAGCAGCTCGCAAAAAGGAGCATTTTATATGGTGGTTCTTTGTTTAATTGGCTCATTACTATATTCTGGAATTTTTGCACTATTAGCTAAGTTTGGCAATAAAGATAAGAAAGATGCAAGAAAAGAAGAACTTATCATTGGATTAAAATTTTCTATTGTATTTGGCTGCTTGACTTTGTTTTGGATTATAATGTCTTTGCTATAGTTATGGTGAGAAGTATGACTTCACGTGCATGATTAAGAGTTATTAAGGAGGTATAATTCGTAATGTCGGCATCCTGCCGACGTCGTAGCGGCGAGCATTGCTCGCCATGGACAAAAAACAAGGAGGAAACATATGAAAATTGAACCAGTAAAAGAATATGTAATGAATAATTTCGAATCAAAATTACTAAGTCTTGGAGAGAGCAAGACATATGCTATTAGTCCTGATATTCCTGTACTATATGTTGCTGTAGTTTCGTATACATATACGCCATGGTATGCTTATGTGATTGGTATTGGACAATGGGTTTCTCTTTTGGCATTAATTGGCTCACTTATATATTGCCTTATAGACACAATTATTTGCAAAGTAAAGAAAATTGAAAGAAAAAAACCAATAAAACTTGTCATCACTTTTTTAATTTTGTTTATTGCATTTTTTGCTGCCTATTTTATATTGGACAAGATGGAGTTAATGGAGTTGAATAGATATTAGAATTATCGTAGCGGCGCACAGTGTGCTCCATTCGTAGCGGCGCTACTCACGTGCTCCATTCGTAGCGGCGCTACTCACGTGCGCCATACGTAGCGGCGAGCATTGCTCGCCATGGACAAAAAAACAAGGAGGATGCATATGAAAATTGAACCAGTAAAAGAATATGCAATGAATAATTTCGAATCAAAATTGTTAAGCTTTGGAGAAAGCAAAGCATATGCTATTACAAAACCAGTTATTTTAAAACCACAAAATGACATTGTTATTGCCACACCTTCGTATTCTTTCTATAGTGCAATTGGATTGGTAGTTTCATTTGCTACATTTATTGGTTCAATTATATATTGCCTAATAGATACAATTATTTGTAAAGTTAAGAAAATTGAAAGAAAAAAGCCAATCATAGTTGTTATTATCTCCTTTATATTGTTTATTATATTTCTTTTGTTTGGAAATATTAGGTTTTTATGGTGATTTATGGATATAGTTTTATATTTAACTAATAAATGTAATATGAACTGCAGTTATTGCTATCAAGGAAATAACAAAAAAGATAGAATAATGTCTTTTGAAATTGCTAAGGAATACATTGATAAAATATGTGAGCAAAGCAAACACAATATGATTGGATTTTTCGGCGGAGAACCATTATTAAATAAAAAACTTTTATATGAGATAGTTAATTATTGCAATGGTAAAACTAACAATTCATTTTCATATTCGATAACAACCAATGGAACATTGATTGATGATGAATTTGTTTCTTTTTGCAAAAAGAATAATATAAAGGTTGGAGTAAGTATTGATGGTAAAAAAGAATCTCATGACAAGAATAGAGTGGCAGTAAATGGTGAAAGCACATTTGATAAAACACTTGAAGGTTCTAAAAAGTGTTTAAAAGCCAAGCTTAATTGCATGGCATTGCCTGTTGTTTGCACAAATAATATAGAAGAACTATCTGAAAATGTTAAGTATTTGATTGATTTAGGATTTAAAGAAATAACATGCAATTTTAACTACTGTGATAATTGGGATGATGAGAGCATTTCAGTTTTAAGAAATCAGTATGAGATTTTAAAAGTAACCTATTTTAATGAACTTAAAAAGAATAATCCTATAAAAATATATCCTATTGATACGAAGATGCAATTTATGATTAATAAAAATGTAAGTTGTGTTAGCAACTGCAATAGGGATAGAACCTGTATTGATAGCGACGGAACTTTATATCCTTGCATTCAATTTGTTGGAAAGAGAGAATATCAAATAGGCAATGTGCATGATGGAGAAGATAGACAAAGAAGAATTGAACTAATTAAGATAAGGAATTGTAGTAAGACACCATGCGAAGAGTGCTCAATAAATAGACTTTGTGCATATGGATGTGGATGCATTAGATTTTTAACAACTGGGGGAATAACTGAAGTGACTCCACTTGTTTGTGAAACAGAGAAAATATATATTGATACAGCAAATTCATTATTGGGTCAAATAAATAAGGAAAGTGAATTTGTAAAGTATTTGTGGCTAAGGGGTAATAAATGATAGACCATATAAATGTATTTGGTGGTGGTTTGGCAGGGTGCGAAGCTGCATACCAAATAGCAAAAAGAAAAATAAAAGTGAAATTATATGAAATGAAGCCTATCAAGTTTTCGCCAGCACATTCTAACGAAAACTTGGCGGAGATTGTTTGTAGTAATTCTTTTAAATCAAATTTACTAACAAATGCATGCGGACTTTTAAAAGAGGAACTTAGAAAATTAGATAGTCTGCTAATTAAATGTGCAGATGAATGTAAAGTTCCCGCTCGGTCAGGCTTTGGCAGTAGATAGAGAAAAGTTTGCTGAACTTGTCACTAAGAATATAGAAGAAAATCCATTTATAGAAGTTATTAAAGAAGAAGTAACTCAAATAAGTGATGACGAAATAACGATAATTGCAACTGGACCTCTAACATCAAGTGGGTTAGAAGATGAAATAAAAAGACTAACTGGTCAAGACAAATTGTTTTTCTATGATGCAGCAGCACCTATTGTCACAAAAGAAAGCGTAGATATGTCAAAGGCATTTACAGCAGATAGATATGGTAAAGGCGAGAGCGACTATATAAATTGCCCTATGACAAAAGCAGAATATGAAGCTTTTTACAATGAGCTAATCAATGCAGAAAGAGTAGAGCTTCATGATTTTGAAAAAGGCGGTCTTTTTGAAGGTTGTATGCCAATAGAAGAAATGGCTCGCCGAGGATCTCAAACGTTAACTTATGGACCACTTAAACCAGTTGGCTTTGGAAAGCTTGGAGATGTATATGCTGTAGTTCAACTAAGGCAAGATAATAGCGAAGGTACCCTATATAATATGGTAGGCTTCCAGACAAATCTAAAGTTTGGAGAACAAAAGAGAGTATTTTCAATGATACCTGCACTTCAAAAAGCGGAGTTCGTGAAGTATGGTGTTATGCACAGGAACACATTTATAAACTCACCTGAGCTTTTAGATGCAACTTACAATTTAAAAGGAACAAATGTGTTTTTCGCAGGACAAATTAGTGGAGTAGAAGGTTATGTTGAATCAATCTCTTCGGGATTAGTTGCTTCACTAAATGCAATTTCGTTATATAATAATGAAAGAAAAGATGAAGAACCTGCTGGAAATAAATTAGAACAAACAATAATGGCTGGAAATAGTATAATCTTTGATAAGCAAACAATGATAGGAGCTTTAGCAGATTATATTTCAAATTGTCATGAAAACTTTCAGCCAATGAATGCAAACTTTGGAATATTTGGAGAAGAAAAAAGATTTAAGAGCAAGCAGGAAAAATATGAGTTCTTGGCAAATAGGGCATTAGATATTATTTCTTCATATATTAACTAATAAGAGGGGATTCAAATGAAAAAAGTATTATGTATGTTATGTTTGATTTTACTAATTGGAGCGACGTCATTTTGTTACGCGGTAAACCCAAAAGTTCAGCTTAATGGTAATTACGTTGATTTTAAAGATGAGAATGGCAATACGGTTGAGGCTCAAATAATCAATTCAAGGACAATGGTGCCACTTCGAAAAATCTTTGAACTAATGAAGTGTGAGATTAATTGGGATGGAGCTACAAAAACGGTTGTTGCTAATAATGGAAAAAGAGAAATAACACTTCAAATTGGAAATAGTGTAGCTAAGTTGGTGGATTTGAATACCAATAAGGAAGACAGTATTACTTTAGACTCTCCACCTGTTATAAAAGACAACAGGACACTAGTTCCACTTAGATTTATAGGCGAAAGTCTTGGAAAAAAGGTTGCTTGGGATAGCCAAGATAAAGTAGCGATAATAATAGACTATGATGATTTGGCAAAGCTACTTGAGCAAAAGGCTCTAGGAGCATATAACATTCTTTCTTCAAAAGGAAGTACATTATCGATAGAGAAGAAGTACATAGACGAGGTGTTTTCTGATAGAAATGAGACCACCAAGATGGTTTCTACCAGAGTGGATGATTCTAACTATAAAATACAATTTAGTGGTACATCAGAACTTGTGGACGAGATTAAAAATGAAGAGTGGGACAATATAAGTTTTTCACTTAACGTGAATACAGACGATTATGAAATAATTACATCAAATTATGTTTTTTCTAGCATGTTTGGTGGAAAGAAAAACGAAAAAATAACAGTTAGTAAGAATAAGAGCAACATAAAGGGAACAGATACCGATGGTTTGGGTGATACGCTTGGAAATCTTATATGCGTAAGCGACAATGACTTTACTAAAGAAACATATTCAAAAATTAAGGCTGATTTTGAAAGACTCTTTAAAACTTTTCTAACCAATGGAGAAAAATCACTTAAAGTATCTGATTTGCAATTCGAAACCATTGATATTTCAAGGGTTTCAAAGACATTTGGAACTAATATCATATTTAATATATTTACACTTGCAAATGAAAAAATGTTTAATTATAATAATAATGTAAATGATTTTTTTGTGGACTTTCCTAGGGTTAATTATTCAGTATCCGTAGGGAATAATAACATAAACATTAAAATTATATTACGAAATGATTATAAGGAGTGTAACGAGTTTCATCTTGTGCTAAACTAATCTTAATAGTGAGAAAAGGAGATTATATTATGAAAAACAGAGTTTTAATTTCAATGATTATTGCAATACTTACAATTTTTTCAGCAGTTTCTTTTGCAGCTGACGTTAGGGTTCAACTTGATGGTGAATACCTAGACTTTACAGATGCTAACGGAGACGTTGTTAATCCTCAAATTATCAACAACAGAACTATGGTTCCAATGAGAAAGATATTTGAGACATACGGAGCTCAAATTTCTTGGGATGACGCTACAAGAACTGTAGTTGCTACAACAGAAGGAAAAGAGATTACACTTACAATTAATAGTGAAGTTGCTACTGTTAAAGATTTATCAACAGGAATGGTTGAGACAGTTGCACTTGATAGTGTTCCAGTTATAGTAAATAACAGAACTTTAGTACCTTTAAGATTTATTTCTGAAGGACTTGATAAGACAGTTGGTTGGGACAATGATGAAAGAGTTGCCATCATCATTGATTTTGCTAAACTAGCTGAATTATATAGTTCAAAATTACCTGCGCTTCAAGCATTAATTGAAATGGGCATTGAAGATGTTTCTTCATACAGATCAGTTTCTGATCTTAACATGACAATGGATTATAAAGACCTAGAGGATGATAGCCAAAACGAGACTATTACTCTTGCTGGTAAAGCAAGCGTTGCTCTATCTAAAGAAGAAGATCTAGATGCTAATCTTGCATTCCATGTTTCTGGTGGAACAGGTGACATCATGAACGCTTTCGTTGAGGGCGGACTTCAAGATGTTGATTTAAGATTAGTTCTTCTTGATGGAAGAGTATATCTTGGAATTAAAGATGGCGACGAGTACTTATGGACAGATAAGACAGACGATTTAAACAATGCTTTAGGTGGAATGGTTGATATTTCTCAATTAGGCAATGGTACAGTTTCTAAGTCAATAAGCAATATTTCAGATTATTCTGATTTTGTTAGATTATTATCAAACTACATTGGTGATCTTAATGTTAATACTTATGCTTCATTAGTATCAGCTGCTAATATGGTTGCTTCATTATTTGATGAAGATACACTAGCAGTTACAAAGACAGGAGATGGCGCTGGTTTATTTAGATTAAATCTAGATATTAACAAGCTTGTATCTAAGATTGCTCCTGCTGGTACTTCAGCATTACCTGGTGCAAATATTGTATTCACATTAGAGTGCAATATTGAAAACCATAGAATTCAATCTGAAAAGACAAACATTATTGTTGATTATGTTTCAGAAGAATCACTAGAGTCACTAGGATTAAACATTGGTTTAGACACAGTATACACAGACGTTAATAACGACGTTGTAATCGATTTCTAATATAATTTAAAATATAAAGCAGTGATGATTATTCATCACTGCTTTTTGAATGCCTATGGCTCAATATAGAGAAGATAATCTATATATATTAAGTCATAATAAAAGAAGCAGAGCATTGTTTGCCCTGCTTCTTATGTATTTGTTAGAATACGTTTAGTTCTTTCTTTTTCCCATAAATCTAAGTAGTTTTAGGAATATATTAATGAAGTCTAAATATAGTTGCAATGCGAAGAATACTGATATTTTTTCTGCACTATTATCTTGTATGTATGGATAATCATTAGCATAATTCTTTATCTTATATACGTCATAAGCTGTTAAACCAATGAAAATTACAATTCCTATTAGGGAGATAAAGAACTCTAGCATAGAGTTGCCTATGAAAATGTTTACTATTCCTGCGATTATTAATCCAACTAATCCCATTAGTAAGAAAGTGCCCCAACTAGACAAGTCCTTGTTAGTTACTTTTCCATAAAATGCTGCAGCTCCAAACATTGCGGCTGTAACAAAGAATGTAGAGTATATAGATGCTGAAGTGTAAACCACAAATATTGAAGATAATGTAACACCATTTACTACTGAATAAGCAATAAAGCATATTTTTGCTACTGTGTCAGACATTTTTTTAATTCCAAAACTCATTGCAAGAACTAATATGAGCTCTATGATGATTAAAGGGATATAAAGGCTTGCTATGGTCTGCAAAAAGTAGTTATATCCAAGTAATGCTGAAATAGCTGAGATACCAAGTCCAATTGCCATCCAGGTAAACGATCTAGATAGGATAGTTGATTCGTTTTTCACGAAAGGGTTCTCAAACGCTACACCGTAGCCCTCATTAGTCACTTCTTGGCCTGTAAACTGGCCAAAATTGTTATTAAAATCCATAATAACTAGCCTCCTTTTATTGATTCCATGCTATTTTATCACTTTATGGGCATATGGTCAAATAGGGAATAACCCCCATATATAAGGCATTATTATGTCATTTTTACGCTAAAAATGCTTGACAAAACCCTAAAATAGTCTTATATTATTCATAGCTTAAGAAGAAGTAACCACTTCTCACCGTACCAATCATAGTTTGCGTACTGGTTAAATATATTGTATTTTTACATTATTAGAATGGTAAAATGCGATTGTAGTGGTGACTTGAATCTTATGTTCAAGTCTTTTCTTATGTCAAAATTCTAGTGTATGAGGAGGTTTTTGCTATTAAACAAGAACTACGCATTAATGAAAAAATTACAGCTTCAAAAGTAAAGCTTATTTCTGAAGAGGGAGAGCAACTAGGTGAAATGTCTATTTCTGACGCTTTAGATTATGCTGCAGAAAGAGATTTAGATTTAGTTGAAGTTGCTCCTGGACAGGAAGTTCCTGTCTGCAAGATTATGAATTATGGTAAGTACAAATATGAACAAGCCAAAAAGGAAAAAGAAGCTAAAAAGAAGCAAAAAGTAGTTGATACTAAGGAGATCAGACTTTCATCAACTATTGACACACATGATTTTGAATTTAAGGCTAAAAATGCTAGAAAATTTTTAGAAGATGGTGATAAAGTTAAGGCTACCATCAAGTTTAAGGGAAGAGAGCTTAATAATACTAGCTTTGGTGCTAACGTATTAAACAAGTTCGCAGAAGCACTTTCTGAAGTTGGTGTTGCTGAAAAAGCTCCTAAACTTGAGGGTAGAAGCATGATGCTTATCATTAATCCAAAGAATGGTTAATAAACATATAAGGAAGGGGAGTTATTAATATGCCTAAAATGAAGACACACAGAGCTACTGCAAAAAGAGTAAAGATTACAGCAACAGGAAAAATTAAAAGAAGTCAAACAAACAAAAGACATTTATTAAATTCTAATGCTAAAACATCAAAGAGAAAGATTAGACTTAGAAAATCTGCTCTAGTTGATAAAACAATGGCAGCAAACGTTAAGAGAATGCTACCATATTCTTAATTTACAAATAGAAAGGAGTAAATATCATGGCAAGAGTAAAAACTGCAAGAATTACAAAGAAAAAACATAAAAAAGTTCTTAAATTAGCTAAAGGATATTTTGGTGCTAAGAGCATTAGATTTAGAATGGCAAACCAAGCTGTTATGAAGTCTTTAATGTATGCTTATGTTGGTAGAAAGAATAAGAAGAGAGACTTTAGAAGACTTTGGATCGCAAGAATCAATGCTGGTGCTAGAGCAAACGGAGTTAACTACTCAACTTTAGTAAACGGAATGAAGAAGAACAATATCGTTCTTAATAGAAAGATGCTTGCTGAAATGGCAGTTTCTGATCCAGAGGGATTTGCAGAAGTTGTTAAAGCAGCTACAAAGTAATCTAAAAATTCACAATAAATTAGAAATCTAGGTAACTAGGTTTCTTTTTTTTGTGGAAAAAAGGAAGAAATACCTAATTTTCATTTATCTTACATATTTGTTACATTAGTTAAGAATTCATTGATTTTGTTAAGTTTTAACTATAAACTATGAATAGGTGTAATTGTATCAATTTACATTTCAGGAGGTCTAACTAATGAAAAAAGTGAGTAAAATGCTTATTGTTTTTCTTGCTACTATTGCGATATTCGTTAATTCAATGGTTTTTGCTAGTGAGCAAAGATTACTTACAAAAACTTATGTTTTTAAGAACAATAGTAGTAGGGCTATGACTGGGGCATTTGCGGAAGTATATATAGGACAAAAGGATCTTGTTAGATATCAAAAGGACGGCAATATCATTATTTCTCCTGCACCTGACGAGGTTAAAGAGGACGAATTTGGAAACTTATATGGTGTATATGATTTTTCAAGTTATAATTCTGGAAGAAGTGTAGAGGTTACAATAAAAAGATATTCTGAAGTAGGAAAATATAGTGGTGACTCGGTAGCTGTTAGGTCCGAGTCTACTGTTGATGTAGATAATGTTGCATTCACAAAGCCTCAATTTAGGGTTGAGTCAGATGATAGCAGCATAATTGCTAAGGCAAAAGAAATTACTTATGGATATTCATCTGACTACAAAAGAGCGAGAGCTATTTTCGAATACGTATATGACACGCTTTCTTATGACAAGGCTGATTCTGTCGCAAACAAGGGAGCTTTAGCTGCACTAGAGAGCAAGAGAGGCGTATGCGAGGAGTTTGCTACTTTATATGCGGCTCTTTGTAGAGCAGTTGAGATTCCTTGTAAAGTTATTGAAGGTTATAGGCTAACAAAAGAAATTGATGAGCCTGCAGAAACTATTGTAGATCAAAATACTGGTGACGTTAAAATAAAAGAAGCAACATACAAGTACACAATCACTCCACATGTATGGAATGAAATATATTTTGACGATTATGGTTGGGTGCCACTAGATACTTGCGTTGTACATGTGACACCATCTGGAACTAAGGTTTCCTCATTTGATTCATTCTGTAAGATTACTCCAGAGGATTATGTTGCAGTTGGAATGTATTCAAAGCGTTCTTCTCAAATGACTGTTTATGCAGAAAAAATTTCAGTAGAAAGTTCTTCAGAAACTTTTGAAATAGTAGATACTGACGATACTGTTAAGGAACATGAATTTATTGACTTAGATGGTTATTCTTGGGCAAGAGATTCAATTAATACACTTTATAAAATGGGCGTTATTAAAGGTTACAATGAATACGAGTTTAAACCTGCAGGCAATATCTCTAGGATAGAGTTTATTAGCATGTATTCAAGATTACTTAGAAATCTAAAGTATACTCCATCTAGCAACGGAAAGGTTTATTACTTTTTAGATTATAATTTATCGCACTATTCTAAATCAGACTATGACTTCATCATGAGATTACTTGAGGATAGAGAACCATATGATAAATTAGCATGCGGATATGCTGCTATGAGTTCTTTGTTTGGTAGTGCATTAAATATGAATAAGCCAATTACAAGAGGAGAAGTAGTTGCGCTTATGGCATATTTCTTGAAGACTGGTTCTATTAAAGATGTTAGTTTTACGGATGTTTATGGAAGCCGATTTGCTTCACAAATTGCAGTGGTTGCATCAAATGGATTAATAAATGGATATGAGGATGGAACGTTTAAACCAAACAATCCAATTAAAAGAGCGGAAATAGCTACAATGTTGGATAAGTACGTTGGCGAAAAAGATTTAGTTTTGTAGTTTTATAGGAGTTTCTGATAAATACCATATTAGAAGCTCCTTTTTGGCTTTATGAGTTTTAGAAAGTGGTGGATACATATGTATAAAATGGTTGCCATAGATATTGATGGCACTTTGCTAAACTCCAAAAGTGAACTTACAGAAAAAACTAAAGAGATTCTTAAAGAGGCATCAAAGAGAGATGTGTATATAGTTTTGACTTCTGGGAGAATATCTGACAATGTTTTAAAGTTTTGTGAGGACGTAGGAGCAGATAAGTATTTGATTTCAGAAAATGGTGCATCAATAATTAATCTTTCTAATGGCGAGATTGAGTATTCAAATTACATGTCAAAGGATGTTGTGAATAAGGTTTTAGATATTTGTGAAGAAAATAGTATTTATTATATGGTATATTCACAAAGAGAATTAATAGTTAAAAGCATTAAATATATGTCGATGTTTTTTTATAAGCAAAATTACAACCCTAATGCAAGAATTAAGCAGATAGTTGCAGGGCGAGATTATATAAATAATACTACTTCTAGCATAACAAAATTGATGATTTGTGATGAAGATAGATCAGTATATAAGGGAATAGTAAGAAAGCTAAAAGAAATTGAAGACATAGACATTTTACCGGTTCCACATGTATCAGTTAAGAAGTTAAAAATTGATGGAGAAGAGAAGACAATTAAGTATAGTTACGCGGACATTTCTGCTAAAGGATGTAATAAATGGACAGCAGTTAAGTTTTTAGCAGATAAATTAGGAATAAAAAAAGATGAAATCTTGGCAATAGGTGATAACATAAATGATATGCAAATGATTTATAACGCAGGCCTTGGAGTGTGCATGGATAACGGTTCACCACATGTTAAAATGATTGCTGATGTAGTTGCGCCATCAAATGAGAAAGATGGGGTTGCACAAATAATAGAAAAATATGTTTTAAGATGGAGATTACTTCTTAAAAGGTAAAAACAAATCCCTAGAAAAAATTCTAGGGATTTTTAATATGGCAAGCTAGCAAAGCTTGTTGATTCTAAATCTGCACTATTAATGTATTCATTTTCGGTCATGTATGTTTGAACTATGTTAGGAGAAACACCGGTGTTTGATGAAACTGAACTAATTGAACCGAAGTTAGTTGAGCCATTGTCCTCAAAATAATTTTTCAAAATAGATTTATTGTAGTTAAGTGTGTTTGCACATGCTGTACAAAAATCACTTTCAGAGTTAATAAATGCACCACAGTTTTTACATTTTCTTAATTCCATAACAATCCCTCCAAACTTGAAAGAGGCAAGCCATCTTCTTTCAATTTAAATTATATCAATACGATTTTTGAAATGCAACACTTTTTAAATGTGGGGACGATGTGGGGACACGACAGTGAGGTGCCGATTTGGGGAGTTCCGGGGACACGACAACCAGTGACCAAAATTGGTCGCTGGTTGTCGTGTCCCCGGAACTCCCCAAATCGGCACCTCACTGTCATGTCCCCACATTTTCTTCCTGAATTGCTATTTAATATCTCTCCAATTTGCTTTATAATATATGTGATTTGTAGTCTGAAAGAAGGTGATTTTTTGATTGCGGAAGTTATTGTAAACTCATCAGTTAATGACTTAAACAGAATATTTGATTACGAAGTGCCGGAAGGTTTTACAATAGGCGAGAACATCGACATAGGATATAGAGTTATGGTTCCTTTTGCAAGCAGAAAATCTCTTGATATAGGTTACATAATTAGCTTCAAAGAACAATCTGATTTCAAATGTAAAAAGATTTCAAGAGTATGTGATATAGCATTTAATAAAGAAAAATTTGAACTAGCAAAGTGGATGGCTAAAAGATACTTTTGCAATTTGTCAGATATTCTAAGACTTCTTGTGCCACCTGGAACTGCAAATAACATAGATAAAATAAAACCAAAGAAAGAAAAGTATATAAGGTTAACGAATAGTTTTTTAGAGGATGAAGCAAGTTACAAAGTTAAAACAGATAAACAAAAGAAAGTTGTAGAATTTCTTAAAATGAATCTCGAGATACCAGTTGCTATAATGATAGATGTGATAGGTGTTTCGGCAAGCATTGTTAATACAATGGTAAAGAATAATATTTGCGAATACTTTTATGTGAATGTTCCTCGAAATCCTCTTGTTAATAAGCATGTTCCAAAGACAAAACCTCTTGAACTAAATGATGAGCAAGAAAATGTAGTTAATAATATAGACATTTCAAGCAACAATTCATATTTGTTATTTGGAGTAACGGGAAGCGGAAAAACGGAAGTATATCTTCAAATAATAAGCAAAGTGTTAGAAGAAGGAAAAAATGCTATCGTGCTAGTGCCGGAAATTTCGCTTACACCTCAAATCACAGACAGGTTTTTAGGAAGGTTTGGAAGAGTTGTAGCAATACTTCATAGCAAACTTTCTAATGGTGAAAGATATGACGAATGGCACAGAATAATGAATAAAGAAGCTAGAATTGTAATCGGAGCTAGATCTGCTTTGTTTGCACCAATTGAAAATGTTGGAATCATTATAATTGATGAGGAACACGATAGCTCATATAAGTCAGATAACACTCCAAAGTACGATGCTAGAGAAGTTGCAAAAAAGATTTCGGAGTATTATGATTGTCCATTACTTCTAGGAAGTGCCACGCCAGATATAAGAACATATTATAGGGCCATTAATAATGACGGCATTTCTCTTCTAGAGATGAAGAATCGTGTATCAAATGCTACTATGCCTGACGTTTCTATAATTGATATGAGAAATGAACTTGCAAAAGGTAATAAAACAGTATTTAGCGAAACACTTCATAATATGATAGCTGAGAATCTTAAAAACAAAGAGCAAACAATTCTATTTCTGAATAGAAGAGGCTACTCAACATTTGTTATGTGTAGAGATTGCGGTTACGTTGTAAAATGCGATAAATGTGATGTTGCGATGACGTATCATATTACAAGAAACAAGCTATTATGCCATTATTGCGGTGCCGAAAAGAAAAATGTTTCTATTTGTCCAAGCTGTGGCGGAAATAACATTAGATATTTTGGAACAGGGACACAAAAAATTGAGGCACAGATAAATAAGATTTTCCCAGAAGCTTCGGTGCTTAGAATGGATGTAGATACTACTCAAACGAAGAACTCTCATGAGATAATACTAAACAAATTTAGAGACGAAAAAATAGACATCCTATTGGGCACCCAAATGATTACAAAAGGTCATGACTTCGA
>JAEEYG010000114.1 GCA_016291695.1 Clostridia bacterium
AGGGTATTAATGTTATAGATTAAAAAAGAGTAAGAGTATGATGGAGCTTGTGGAAGGAAATTTTGCTTTGCAAAATTTCCAACTTATAGGCGGGCGACCTCTTTTTTAATATATAACATTTATACCCGAACACTGTTCGTTAATATTTAATTTTAGTTATGCCAGATAAGTTAGCGATTTCATAGTTATGGCGCACTCTAGTGCGCCGCTACTAAAGAATAAAAAACGGCGCTACTTTACGTGTCGCCGTTACGAAACTTTATAATTCGATTGCTTTTTTGAATTCTGGCCAAACTCCAATGCTGTTTTCGTCTAGTTTTTCTGCAACTTGATATATATCATGGCCTGGAAAATGATTGCCCTCTACAAGCACTGGTCCATTTTCTGTAATGGCAACATCCCATCCAATATATCTAACTTCTTTACTTTCTTTAGCAGCTTCAATAACCATTTTCTTAGCTTCTTCAAAATATGGAATTTTAAAGCCTTTTATAGGTGTTCCTGTAGTAGGATGCTTAGCAAAAGTCTTTCCTTCTTTGTTAACTGCTTCTTCAACAACTTCACCAGTTTCAACAGATACCTTAGAAGTCATCCCTCCACTATTAAAGTTATCAACAACATTTATTCCATTACCAATTCTAAGATATGCAGTAAGTATAGTGACGTTTCCTTTATTGTTCATTAATGAAACTACTCTGATTGTATTAATAGAACTAGGGTTAAGTCCATTCATCACACTATGCTGTTTAATAGGTTCTTCAAGTAAATATGTTTTATTGTCTATAATACATTTAAATAAGCACTTTAATTCTATATCGCTATCATCATCTATGTAACTTTTAACAATTTCTTTGCACTTATCTAAATCAACATCATTTGCTTTAAAGTATGACTCCAAGTCTTTTAAATCAACTCTTTCAATTCCTTTACCGCATTGTCCATCACAAGGCTTTGCAAAGAAAACATTATGTTTAGCTACAAATTGCTTAAACTTAATATATTCCTCATTTCTGAAAATATTGTCAGAAATCTTTGATTTATCAATAATCATCCATTCTCTTTGAATAAATTTAGCAAACTCGGTATTAAATTCATTTTTATTATTGAAAATATGCCAGTACTTCTTGTTATTAAACTTCTTAACAATCTTATTATTCTTCCCTCTAGTTAACATGGTTTTTCTTTGTTTAGAGTTTAATTTGTAAAAACCAATAACATCATAGTCGGTGTATCCTGCACCATACCTAAATCCGCACCATGACATATCTAGGAAAGTAGCGAGCTTTGATTTGTTAGCCTTTTTGCTAGCAGACTCTACACGCTCTGCAAGTCCTTTAAAGCTCATATTCTTTATTCTCTTAATTACATAAACTAAATTTGCCATACTGCACCTTCTAAACAACAAATATATTACTCTTCTATTTTGTCATTAGTATTTAATCTCGAAATACTTAGTATTATTCCGCAAGCAACTAGTAAGATGATTAAAGATGAACCCCCATAGCTGCAGAATGGAAGTGAAATTCCTGTAACTGGCATAGATGATGATACAACCGCAATATTAAAAATTGCCTGAATACCAATCATAGATGTTATACCAACAGCAACTAAACTACCAAATTTGTCCTCTGATTTTATAGAAATCCTAATTCCTCTCCAAATTAATAATCCAAATAGAATTAGAACTATTGTAACTCCAATTAAGCCTGTCTCTTCAGCCCACGTTGCCAAGATAAAGTCATTATGTGGTTCTGATATATACATGTATTTTTGAACGCCCATTCCAGGGCCTACTCCAAGTACTCCTCCTGATGCAATTGCATATAAACTTTGAATTATTTGCCATCCTCCACCTAAAGTGTCCTGCCATGGATCCATAAATAACAAGATTCTTTTTAATCTAAAAGGTGAAGATAGTGCATAAGCAATTATAGCACCAACACCACCTAATCCAATAGGAAGAAGATGAATAAATCTTGCTCCACCAACTATAAGCATACATGCAGTAATTACAGTAATAATCATCATAGCACTTAAGTGTTCCTGAACAACCAATAGTCCAGCTACTGGTATCAGTGAAAATGCTATAGGAATTATACCATTCCAAAACTTCTTAATCTCTTCGCCTTTTTTACAAATCAAATAAGCTAAAAGTACTATTATACAAACCTTCATTATCTCTGATGGTTGGAACTGGATACCACTAGCACCTCCGAGTTTAATCCATCTTAATGCATCATTTCTTCTAACACCAATTCCAGGCACTAATACAAGTGACATTATTCCGCACGCCGAAAATATAAACAAGCCATGCTATCCTACTATTAAGAATCCTGTAATCAAACTTAGAAACGATAAGCATAAGAACAACACCAATAGCTGCAAATATAACCTGTTTTGTAAAGTAATAATAACTATCTCCTTCTGTTCTTAAGGCATATGGAGCGCTACTACTTAATATCATAATCAAACCTAAAATCAAAATTACAATAACAGTAGTAAAAAACATAAAATCAAAGTGCTTACCTTTTATAAAAAGAGATATAGGCTGTTCTTCCTTTGGAGGCAACTTTTTCTTCTCGGGTTTTGGAGTCTTATTTTCTACTTTTTCGCCTTTCTTTATGGTTTTTGTCATTTAACTCACCTATAAATTATATAATATTGAAACCTATAAAACACAATATAGCAGTAATAGCCCAAAAAGATGGGACTATAATTGTTTCTTTAATACCACTCAATTCTAAATGGTGATGAATTGGTGCCATCTTAAATAGCCTTTTTCCTTTAGTTGCTTTAAAATATGTAACTTGAAGAATAACTGAAATAGCTTCTACAACACAAACACCTGCTACAATTAATAAAATTAGTGGCATCTTAAGCATAATAGCAGAAGCTGAAATTGCACCACCTAATGCAAGAGAACCAGTGTCACCCATAAATACTTTAGCAGGATTAATGTTAAAGAACAGAAATCCAATCGATGCGCCTGCTACAATAGCAGAAAATACACTATTAACCTTGTCTCCCCATGCCATTGAAACATAAATGAAGAATATCAATATGATAGATGAAACACCGGCAGCAAGTCCGTCCAAGCCATCCGTAAGATTAACGCTATTAGTACAGGCAATCATTACTAAAACAACAAAAAGCGCATAAATAATCTTAGGAAGAATTATATAGCTCTTAGCAAATGGTATATAAATGTCTGTTCCAAAGTTGCTAAGCAAAAGGTATACGGCAAATCCGATTGATACAATAATTAGTCCTGCCATTTTTAGTTTTGGACTTAAGCCTTTTGGATTCTTTAGAATCAATTTTTTGAAATCATCTATAAATCCAATTACTCCGAACCCAATTGTTACTCCAACTAATGGAAATATCTTTGGATACTTAAGGCCAAAAACTATAGAAACTACTAAGATTGCTGCTAGCATTATAATTCCGCCCATTGTTGGAGTCCCTGTTTTTTTCAAGTGACTTTGTGGACCATCATCTCTTACAACCTGACCAATTTTCTTTTTTCTCAAAATCGGAACAACAATTAGTCCAAGAATAATAGTCAATATTGTCGATGCAACTAATGCTTTGGTTTGAATATCAATATTGCCAAACATTCTAGATATGCTTTGAATAAATTCCATCTATAACACTTACTTTCTTTTAATAATCTTTTGGTTTTGCTTCAGGCAAATACTTTAATGCACGAAGTGCAACTTCTTTATCATCAAAATGCTTTTTAAC
>JAEEYG010000115.1 GCA_016291695.1 Clostridia bacterium
AATACTTTAAGTATGCTGGTTTTTCTTTTGGAAAAAGAAAGGCGGGTGTGTAGTATGAGCATTAACACAGTCGCTTACCTTTTAAAAGATTCTTTTCATGGTATGAGAAAAGACATGAAGAATACGCTTATTTCACTTGGAACAATGTTTGCAACTATGCTTTTAATTGCAGTTGCTTACCTTGTTTACATGAACGAAAATAAGCTAATTAATGACACCAAGGATAGAAGCTCAAACATCGTTGCCTATGTTGCTATTAATCAAACAGAAGGTGAAGCACTTAAAATAGGTGATGAAATTGAAAAGATTCTTGGAGTTACAAGCGTTACCTACAGAAATAAAGATTATGCTATTAATCTTGCTAAAAGCCTTAATCCTATAATGGTTGAGGGATTTACAGACGAAGTACTTAGAACAATATATCCTGCATACTACGTTGTCACATTTGATGACGTTAATGCAGTAAATGTAATAGTTAGTGGGCTAAGCAAAATCAACGGCATAGATGATATTACAGTTAATAAATACGCTGCAGCAAAAGCAAGAGATGCTGAAATATACAAGGCAGTAGCGATTGTTGCGATTATTTATATAATAGAGTTTTCTGTGTTCTTAATGATGAACACCACAAAGCTTATGATGTTCTCAAGACGTAAAGAAATATCTATTATGAAGTATGTTGGAGCTCGAAACAACTTTATTAGAGCACCATTTGCAATGAGGGGAGTATTCATAGCAATTATAGCTGTTGCCCTTACAATGGTTATAGTTAACGTTGCATACCCGGCATTTATTAAGTCAATGAACACATTAGAAAGTGGATTTAGTTTTATTTCTTTCGATAAACTATTTACAGAGTTAATCATACTTTTATTTGGTATTGGAGTATTGATAGGAATAGTTGGAAGTGCAACATCAATGAGAAAGTACTTGGATGTTTAAGAAGTTAAGAGGTGAAATACAAATGAAAAGGTTCATATATGTGCTATTAGCTATAATGCTTGCTTTTAGTAATACGGTGTCTTTAGCACTTACTAAGGAAGAAGAACTTCAGAACACGAAGGACAAGATTTCTAAAACACAAAGCGAGCTTAAGCAAAACGAAGCTGAGCAAAAGAGTGTTAGAAAAGAAATTAACAATCTAGACCTTAGTATTAATAACACTCAAGAGCAAATCACTACAACAAAGACTGATATAGCTACAGTTGAGCAAAATATCGAAAAAAAGAAAGAAGAAATTGCAGAGGCTCAAGCAGAATATGATGCAAAATATGAACTTAGAAAAAATAGAATGGTTGCGTACTACAAAAATGGTACCATTTCTTTAGAAGAGCAAGTGTCAAAAATCGAGAGCGAGCCAGACAAGATGTACATGGAAAGTGCTATAGCCAGAGTAGTTGACTATGACACAAATCTTATAAATGAAATAGAAGAAGCAAGGATTGCACTTGAAAAGAAAAAGGCAGAGTTTGAAGATGAGAATTTAAGATTAGCTGAATTAAAGAGCTATTTGGAAGTTAAACTTGCATCACTTAATGAAACTTTAGAACTAAGATCTGCTTATTTAAAAGAACTAGAAGACGACCACGCAGAGCTTGAAAAAGCAGAAGATGAAATGAAGGAGCAGGCAGACAAGCTTACACAAGAAATTAGAGAAGCACAGGCTGCTGCTCAAAGAGCAAATCAAACGAGTTCGACCTATGTAGGTGGAAAGATGACATGGCCATTGCCTGGTCATTACACAATTACTTCGCCATTTGGAATGAGATTCCATCCTGTTTTAAAGCAAAACAGACTACATACAGGTGTTGATATTGCAGGTTATAATTGCAACGGTTCAAAAGTAGTAGCTGCTGCTGATGGTGTAGTTATAGTTTCAAAATATAATACTGCTTATGGTAATTACATTGTTATAGATCATGGTGGTGGTATTACTACATTATATGCTCACTCTAGTAGGCTTATAGCAAAAGTTGGAGACAAAGTTAAAGCAGGGCAAGAAATAATGAAGGTAGGTACTACGGGATACTCAACAGGACCTCACTTACATTTCGAAGTTAGAGAAAATGGAAACTACGTAAATCCATTAAATGGTTATATAAGAGTTCCATAAAATAATAACACGTAGCGGCGCACTAAAGTGCGCCGCTACAAATTTTTTATTCTGCTTCGACTTCTGCACTTGTTCCTAATCTCTTTGCATATGTTGCAATGACTATTGCATAAGCAATCGTTAAGAAAGGCAGCATATTTGTACTTTGTCCGGATATTATTTCAACTCCAAATAAATAATTGCAGTATGTCCAAATTGAGATAATCTGAAGTGCAAGCGGAACAAATAGGTTCTTTCTAAATGCTATAAATACAAGTACTGATAATACCTCACCCATGTATAAGTATCTTTCATGCATACATGGTAAGAAGAATGTTGTAAGCATAATTGAAAGAAGGCCAAGGTTCATAATATTTTCTTCATTCATCTTAATTTTCTTGCTTATGCAGTAGAAGAATAATAATGCACAAACCCCAACTGCAAGCCATATTCCTAAGGTACTATACATAGCTAAGCTTGGAGCCTTCCCTTTAATCAAAGAATATAGGCTAGGGAAGTTTAATGTAAGGTATGTATAGAATTCTTTGCTTTGCTCTCCATAAATAGAGAATAGGTGGCTTAAAGTCATACCCTGTACTAAAGAAGGAATAGACAATACTATAAGAGTGAGTGGCAATAGCAAAAAATATAGTATCGAGAAGTCTTTCTTTCTAAAGTATAGAATCAAATACAATGGCAAAATAAATATAAACTGTAATTTAAATGAGAACGCAATTCCTAAGAATAAGAATGACCTAAAGTATTTATTCTTAAGCATATATAAAAGCGATAGTATTACAAATAAAGTATAAATATTGTCACATTGTCCCCATACTGATGAGTTTAAAAATACTAGTGGTAAAAATAGCACCACACCATAAGTAATCATAAATAAGAACGATTTTTTCTCACTCTTGGATGCTTGAACAACCAGTTTGGCACATGCAACTGCAAGAGCAAAGTCTATAATAATTGAAACAATTTTTATAGTATGCAGTGTCGAGAAAGGTAAGTGCGTTAAAAGAGCAAGTATTACCATATATGGTGGGGTATAGTCTCCAGGATATTCTCCTAATGACAAAACTCCGCCTTTTTCTGCCATTTCTTCAGTCCATGGTCCTAAGAACTGGTGATAATCCCATGCTTCATGGTCTAAAGTTTGAAGCCTTAATCCAAGAGCTACCATAGACAATGCTATGATTGCTAGAATTGTTATGTGTTTGGTTGCCCAGCCAACAAGATTTTTCTCAATACTGCTAATATGCTTTTTGACGTAAACCCCTTTTGACTTGGCATCTTTTTTAACAGCACTAACAAATTTTGGTAAAACCAGCATTCTTCCGGCTCTAGAAGGATTAGTTATAAGTCTCCAGAACCATTCCATATGAGTCTTTATAAATAGCTTTGGAGCCCTTTTTACAGTTCCAGAAAGGACATCTAGAGTTCCGCCACAGCCAATTGCTATTTTGAATATGTTTTCGGTCATTAGCTCTTGAATTGTCTTTTCTTGTTTAGGAAATCCAAGCCCTACAAGCAAAATGTCTGGTTTAGCTGCCTTGATAGTCTTAATAATCTCGGCTTTTTTCTCGTCATCAAAATATCCGTCAGAAGCACCTAGAATCTTGATGTCTGGGTATTGTTCCTCAAGGTTACTTTTTGCCATTTCTGCAATTCCAGGCTTTCCGCCCCAGAAATAGAACGTTCTAGATCCGTCTTTGTATTTTTCAAACAAATTACATATTAAATCATAACCTGCAACACGCTCTTTTAAAGGCGTTCCATACATCTCGGCAGCCTTTATTATTCCAATTCCGTCAGGAATTACTAAAGATGCATTATTTATTATTTCTCTGTATTCTTCGTCTTCTCTAGCCTTCATGACAATTTCTGGATTTGGAGTAACAATCATGTGGCTAATATCGGCATAATTTAGCATAATCTCGCACTGCTCAAGAGCTTCATCCATTGTAACATTATTAAAGCCAACACCTAAAACATCAACTTTTTCCATATAAAACTCCTTTTTTATATAAAATCTATGCATATTTTAATAGAAAAGCGGAAAAATGACAAGTGGGGTTCTGGGGAAGGAAGTTGTGGGGACACGACAGTGAGGTGCCAATTTGGGGAGTTCTGGGGACACGACAGTGAGGTGCCGATTTGGGGAGTTCTGGGGACACGACAGCGAGGTGCTAAAATTGGAAGCTGATTGTCGTGTCCCCAGAACTCCCCAAATCGGCACCTCACTGTCGTGTCCCCAGAACTCCCCAAATCGGCACCTCACTGTCGTGTCCCCACAATTTCCTTCCCCAGAAACACAAACTAAATGCTTGAAAAATAGCCAATTTGTGATATAA
>JAEEYG010000116.1 GCA_016291695.1 Clostridia bacterium
AGTTACATGCAGTGATAGAAAAAACAATCTTAGAATAGAAGCGGGAATTGAGCCAGTAAACGTTTTTTCGCCTAGTCTTGTAATCAGAATACACCGCAAAAGTAAAATATCTTCTTTAGAGGAACTTGCAAGTGAAGAAATAGGCATGATCAATAATGATATCATCGAATTTCTTTGTAGTGCAGTTATTGCGGGATGCAATATTGTAATTTCGGGAAAGGGCGGTAGCGGTAAAACAACACTAATGAGGACACTCATAAATCGACTTCCAAAAGATATTTCAATAACTTCTTGCGAGGAAACTGCGGAGCTGTTTTCAACACACCCTAACATTATTCAGCGAGAAATACTTAATAATAGAAATAGTGACAAAAACATAACTCTTTCTATGCTTATGTCACACAGTTTGGTTATGAGTAATGACTGCATAGTTGTTGGAGAATTAAAAGGAGAGGAGGCGATGCTATTTTTTGATAGCATATCAACAGGCCATAGAGGATACGCCACAGTGCATTCGGACAGCTCTACTAATACGATTGATAGGCTAATAACACTTATGAAAAGAGACTACAAGGCACAAATGTATACAGATATTTATTTAAGAAAATTACTTGCACAGTCAATAGATATAATTATCTATATGAATAATTTTAAAGTACAAGAAATAACCGAAATAAATTACAATAACGAAAGTAATGATGTTGAGTATAATCCGTTGTTTGAATTTAAAGTAGATAAGTATGAAAAAGGGCACTCTATAGGAAAGTTCAAAAAGTTAAACAAACCTTTATGGAGAGTTAAGAATAAAATTGAACTTAATAAAGCTGAGATAGAGAGGTCATTGAAAAATGGTTAATGTAATATTAAATATACTGTTGTTTCTTTTAATTTGTACAATTGTTTATTTGATTGTAACTATTATTAGTAGTCAAAATGTAGGAGCAAAAATCAAAAAGCATATAGAAGATAGTGGTAATAAATATTTTGAAAATTTCTACAAGAAACACAAGATGGCAAGTCTCAAGAACAAAGCAAAAGAGAGTGTTCTAATGAAATTAGATACCATTATTAGCGAGGCAGGCCTTAAAGAGAGTATTTTAATTAACCCTATTACCATTATATCGTTAGGAGTAATTTGCTTTCTGTGTGGATTCTTATTCGTTAGAAGCATATTTAAAATTCCACTTCTTTCTGCAGTAATATCTGCTCCTGCGATTTTGCTACCAGTTTTGATTTTAAGCTTAATGTCAGAAAAAAAGAAATCAGAATTAGAAAGTGGGATTTTAGACTTTATTATTCAGCTTAGAAATCTTACAAGAATAAATAATGACATAGTTTATGCATTTAAGCATGTTGAAACTGTAGAACCGCTGAAGAGTCATATTGATACTTTTATTCTGGAGTTAAATGGCGGAATAAAATTTGAAGAAGCAATCGAGAATCTTAAAGAAAAAGTAGGCTTTGAAAAGCTTAGAGAGCTGTTTGACAATATAAAGTATTGTTACTTGTATGGTGGTAATTGTCAGGAACTAATGAGAAAGAGTTATGTAATGATTTCAAAAGTCCAAAAAGAGAAGAAGAATAGGATACAAGAAACTAGGAGTGCAAGAATAGTTTTAGGTATTCTGATTTGCATGGACTTATTTGTATATTTTACATATATCAAAAGCAATTACGAAAATTATATGCTTATGACTAAAAGCATACTTGGTGAAATAATACTCTATTGGAATTTCATAAGCATATGGTTTTTAATTGCACTTATGAATAAAGTAAAAACACTTGATTATTGATTTGGTGAAGCGGGGAAAAAAACAATTAAAAAGGAGTAGCTGTTCTAGAGGCAAACGGCAAATAATATTATGGCAGGAACTATTGAATTAAATCTCAACGACATGAAGAACATAGATGTTGGAGAACAAGCTAAAAATATTGTTTCAAATATATCTGAAGCATTTTCAAACGCAATGCAAAAAGGAGCAGAAACGTTTAAATTGCCAGACAATATTTCGGATAAAGTAAAAGAAACATTTCAAAAAATAGATTTTAAAGAAATCGGAAACAGTACGGCGCTTCAAGCTCTTAAAACAGGCATGAAGAACCTTGGAATAAATAGTAGTACTTTTAATAGTTTAAAAGATATCTTCGAAGCAATTAAAAGTGGAGATATTAAAAAGGGTCTTTCTTCTGGATTAAATGTTGCAATATCTGCACTTAAGATTCCGAGTGTTGCAAAAACAATTTTAAAAAATGGAAAGAATTTAATATTAGATACTACTTTTGAAGACGAATTAAAATCGATCATGAAGAAGCAGCAAAACACAATTAGTAGAATTAATAAAAAATGTATTCAAATGGAAGAGGCATTTAAATCGAATGATACAAAAGCACTCGATAAAACTTACAAGTCGCTTAAGAGTGATGTTGAAAAAGTGATGCCGATTCAAAACGTAATTAACAAGGGCACAAGTATGCTTAACCGATATGAACTATATAAGAATAAAGGTTACACTTCGCTTACTGACGAGGAAATCGAGCTTTGCAACAAAATCTCATAGAGCCATCGTAGCGGCGCGACTCACGTGCGCCATGGACAGCACTGCTGTTCGCTACGAAATAAATAAAAAGAACAGCGCGAGGGTATTAATGTTATAGATTAAAAAAGAGTAAGAGTTTGATGGAGCTTGTGGAAGGAAATTTTGCAAAGCAAAATTTCCAACTTCTAGGCGGGCGACCTCTTTTTTAATATATAACATTTATACC
>JAEEYG010000013.1 GCA_016291695.1 Clostridia bacterium
GGCCGCCATTGTCTCTTCTGGGATCTGGTCTGTAAGACCATAGCTTGCATACATATCTTGCATTATTGGAAGACCAACTATAATACAAATAACACCAAATATTAATAAGAATGCTGATTGCATTAGTGGTCCCATAAGTGCCTTTTTAACTGACTTTTTAATTCTAATTGAGTCTTGCAAGTATTTTAGCGCCTGCTCTAGTGAGTTAACGAGTGAGCCAGATTGCTCACCTACTCTAATAAGCTTTGTATACATCTCAGGGAATATATGATTATAATACTCCATTGTAGAATAAATATATCCACCTGTTTCCATACCATTTATCATATCACCAAGAACCGCTTTCATGGCACGGTTCTTAGAGTTATTATACATAGTCTTAATTGCTCTAATGTTTGTAAAGTTAGACTTTTTAAGTAGCAAAAACATTTCTGTAAAAGAAATAACCTCATCTATCTTAACTGGAAGATACGCAGATAGTTTGCTTAAGTCAAATCCGCCAAGATTAACGTCACCAGACAAAAGCTCCTTAAGTGACTTCTTTTCTTTAACTTCTTGTGATTTAGCAATCTGCTTTTTAAGGGTTTCAGCTTCTTCATCAATATAAGCAGCATCCGTCATACTGATGGCAGCACGCTGGTTCTTTTGTGGTTTAACGATACCAAGCTTGCTTGCCATGTCGCCTAAGTCAAAAGCTTTTTTCTTGATGCTGATTGGCTTTAACCCCATCTGCTCAAGGTGTTCTTTTATTTCTTTTTGAGATTCAGCCTTTATTTTATTTGAAACTGTTTGGCCAGTTTTAGACATGGCTTTATATTCAAATACCGGCATGACTACCTCCTTTAATACTAGTATGCTAATTTCTTCTTAACCTCATCTATTGTTGTAATACCATCTAATACTTTTTGGAAAGCATCACATACAAGAGGTCTATATCCAGCTTTGTATGCAGCTTTTCTAATTTCAGTAGAAGGAACTTCGGCAACAATTAAATCTTGCAAGTGGTCATCTACATTCAAAATCTCAACTGCTGCAATTCTTTCGTAGAAACCTGTATTGTTGCAATGTTCACATCCAACTGCTTTATATGTCTTTTTACCTTCTAGGTTAAACTTAACGTCATATCTATTTCCTATAACTTCAAATTCATGTCTTTCTTCGTCTGTGAAGTCTCTCTCTTCTTTGCACTCTGAACACAATCTTCTAACAAGTCTTTGTGCTATAACAGTTGCTAGAACTGAGCCTATATCATAAGACGAAACACCAAGTTTTTTAAGACGAGTGATTGCCTCGATAGCATCAACGGTGTGGATTGTAGATAATACGAAGTGTCCTGTCTGACCAGCCTGAATAGCGATTTCAGCAGTCTCTTTATCTCTTATCTCTCCGACAAGAATAATATCAGGGTCTTGACGAAGAATTGTTCTTAAGTGGTCTGCAAATGAAACGTTTGCAGAAACCTGAACCTGATTAAGACCTGGAACTCGAATTTCAACTGGGTCTTCAATTGTAGTTATGTTTATTGATGGTTTTTGTAAGAACTTCATAACTGAGTAAAGGGTTGTTGTTTTACCTTCACCAGTAGGAGCTGCAACCATCGCGATACAGTTTCTTCTATCAAACGAACGTCTAATTATTTCATCATCATTAGGGAAACCAAGTTCAAATAGTCCCTTAATATTTGAGTTCTTTCTAAGTAATCTCAGAACGAACTTTTCACCATATATATTCTCCTGTGAAGATACACGGATGTTGAAATCTGGGTATGCGTTGATTTCACCATCTTGGTTACCTCTCTTCTCCTGGTGCATACCAGAGATGGCCTTTAATCTTCCGACAACATAATCGATTTTTGATTTTTCTATAGTGGTAACTTCTATCAAGTCACCATCAATTCTGAACCTAATACGCATTCTATTTTCCATAGGCTCAAAGTGAATATCTGATGCTCTCTTGTTCATAGCAGAACGAATAACGTTATCTACAAGCTGAGTAGTATCTTGTCCTGCTACAACGTACTCTGTAGACCTACCCAATTGCTTATCAAGCTCGACAAACATCGCGTCTACGTAAGAGGCAAAGGTAACGTATATATCCATCTTTAGATTCTTATTCATAAGAATAAGTTCTATTCTACGTTTAACATTCTCGTTCTCTGGATCTGCGAAAGCAACCATGATGGTTGTCCTATTCTTATCTGCAAATCCAAAAGGAACTACTTTATGCTGTCTCATAGTATCGTATGGAATATAGTCACCACAAGGAAACTTCTCGAAAGTGTTTTTTGGCAAAATATAATGCTTATAGCCAAATTTCTCACCAAGTGCTTTAAGAAGTTCTTCATCACTACATAGATTTAATGTATGAAAAATTTCACCAATTCTTTTTTCTGGGTGTTCTTTTTGATAAGCAAGCGCCGTATCTATATCTCTTTCAGTAATAAGGTTTTTCCTGATTAAATAAACACCTAAAGGAACATTCTTTTTACTTGAATTGTCAAAGATTGGCATTTATATTTCCTCCTCTTTTGTAAAACATATAAAGACCCTACAATAATTTTATTATAATGAGTATCTAAGTCAATTAAGTAGGTGTAAATGTTATGAAAACTTAATAATTAATAACCTCTCCACCAAGTGACTCATATAATCTTGCTAAATCCTGGTCTGTCATATTCTTATCGTATGATGAAACAATAGTATTAATGTTAATTGTTTGGTTTTGATACTTTCTAGATGAATTTCCAAGAATTATTGCTCCATAAAGTGAAAGAAATAGCATAACTACAAAAGCCATTATTGTAACGGAACCACTATTATTTTTAAGAAGTTTGTTCATACTATCTCCTCCTTTTTAATAAGCTGTTTTAATTGCGTTAATAACGATTACATCTAATTTTTCGTTATTAACTAACAAGTCAAGTTCTGCATCTGTAAGTTGTCTAATATCGTTCTTTCCTGTGATTGTACGAATGTCCTCTCTACTAGGTGCTTTTCCATTTTTAGGATAGAAAACTTCAACTTTTATTTTAAGTACGTTATTACCATAAGCTTTGCCGTTCTCAGCAGGAATTCTTTTGATCGTTCTTCTTACTCTAAGTGCACTATTATTTGAAGCTATATATGATTCATTCATCGTGTCTGCATCATCACTAATAGTAACTGTTTTAGGTCCTGAAATTAATCCATCCGAATCAAGGAATCCATAATCACCAGTCTTTAGGTCTCCGCTTGGAGTGTGGCTTATAACAAATCCGCCAATATACTGATTTACGACATAATCAATGTCATTTAGAATGTATTTTTTAATGTCTGAACGTGAAGGTCTTTCTGTAATAGAAGATGCTGCTTCTTTCTTATAGCTGGCATATCTAAGTTTAAAGTCTTCTTCAAAGTTGTCTTCTACATAGATA
>JAEEYG010000014.1 GCA_016291695.1 Clostridia bacterium
AAAAGATGTTAAGGTATCTAAAGGAGCAGTTTTAGATGGTTATTCTTGTGTTGTAAATAAAACAAACTTATTTATGGCTGAAGATGAAAAATACGAAGAAGGTTCTTATACATTTAAGATTTTCTTTAAAGCAGATACTGGATACGCACTAAAATCTGGTTTTAAAGCATATTTTAATGGCGAAGAAGTTGCAATTGAAGAAGTAGACACAGATGGATGGACATTTACTAGGGTAATTACTATAGGTAAAGATGGTGCAAGCGAATCTTCTGCAAGTGAGAAGTTAGTACTTACAAACATTGATTTTACTATAGCAGAACCAGAGGTAGGAAAAGCACTTCCTTCAACATATAAGGTTGCTTCTAACTTAAGTGATAAAGCTACCGAAATGAAGATTGGCGAAAAGAAAGAAGATACTTTAGGTGTGTGGAGTCCTGCTGATAAAGAAGTAAAAGCTGACGAAGAGTATACATTTAAAGCTACTATTGAACTTAAGAATAGTTTGGCTGAAATATCTAAAGATCTAAAGATTACTATTAATAAAAAGGAAGTTAAGCCAACTGTTAAAGATGGTATATATACGATTTCATATGATTTCGAGACAGAAGCAAAATCTACTTCTAGCAATGAATTATATAATCAATTCAAATTTGAAATTGCAGAACCTAAGATTGGTGAAAAGCCAGCTACAACAGCAAAAGCACTTTCAGATAATTATAAGGTAACAAAAGTTGAATGGTTAACTACAGATACTAAGTTTGTTGAAGGTGAGACTTATGCTGTTCAAATTCATTTCGAACTTATTAATAAGAATATTCGTAGCGATTATAATGCTACAATAAATAATCAACCTGCAGATCTTCCAGATGGAGATGCAAATTATGAGAAGAATACAATGTACGCAGTATATGTATTCCCAACATTAACAGACTCATCTAAAAAGATAACTTGGGCTTCTGCTTCAGATTATGCTATAGATGAGCTATCTAAAGCATCAGAAAATGGTTTAATACCAGCCCTTCTAGATAAACAAGATTTGAAGCAAAATATTACTAGAAAAGAATTTGCTCATATAGCAGTTAAACTATATGAAAAGATATCTAAAAAAGGAATATTTGTTACAAATGCTCCATTTAAAGATACTGATGACCCAGAAATTGCTAAGGCATACACTGTAGGAATAACAAATGGAGTAAATGATACAGAATTTGCGCCTGATAGACAAATTACTAGAGAGCAAATGGCTACTATGATGGCAAGAGCACTTGATGCTGCTGGAGTTGATACTTTCGTAGATTTAACAAAAGTACAGAAATTTGCAGACGATTCAGAAATGCATGATTGGAGTAGAAATGCTATTTACTTCATGTCAAGTATTGAGATTATCAAAGGACTTGGAGATAATAAGTTTGGAGTACCAAACCAAGCTCAAAGACAACAAGCAATAATTATTTCAATCAGAAGCGCAGAAAGGTTTGCAAAATAGATTTTTGAGATGGTTATATGAGCCCTATATATCAGGGTACCTAAAAAATATAATATTTTTGTGAAAAATTAGCACTTGTTATTGACAAGTGCTAATTTTATTTGTAAAGTATTATATGGATTAGCAGAGGGAATTTTTATGTGCTAATTTATGGCGACCAATGGTCGCCGCTATGCAGGCACGGAAACGAATTTTATAGTATTGAATTGCACAATAGAGTATTGCAAATAGTAACAATAGAGCTGAATGCGCAGCAAGCAATGGCGACCAATGGTCGCCGCTACGTTAGAACGGAAACGAGTTTTATAGTATTGAATTTAACAATAGAGCATTACGCGAGGGAATGTGTATATTTCTTCGGCCACGAAGAAATGATACCATTCCCGACAAGTAATGCGATAATGAAACGAAATAAAACGAATTGGAGGTGGTTGCCTTTGGAATTAGACGAAAGAAAAAAGAAACTCCTAGAAATCATAATAGAAGAATACACAGCAACAGCGGAACCAGTAGGCTCATTAAAACTAGCAAAAGACCTTGGCCTTTCATCAGCAACAATACGTAATGAAATGGCTGCATTAGAAAAATTAGGTCTATTAGAGCAACCACATACATCTGCTGGAAGAATTCCAACAACTGAAGGGTATAGATGGTATGTTGATCAAATTATTTCAGAGCGTTCACTACTTCCAAAAGAAAAGGCTTCAATTGATAAAATGCTCAGCGATGATGTTATAAAGTTTGAAAATCTTATTAAAGAGGCAACGTCAGTTTTATCTCGTCTTACAAATTATGCTTCAATTGCAGTAAGTCCAGAAATTGATGATTGTACTGTAGAAGAAATTAAATTAGTTAAACTTGGTACAAATAAGTTAATGATTATTCTTCTTGCAGATAATGGTATGGTTAAAGAAACTGTTATCACAAATGAAAATCAAATTCCAGATGAAAATATTTCTATATTTAATAATTATCTTAATTATAAATTGCGTGGAATGAACTTTAGAGATATTTACGATAACATCACTCCGTATATTGAAAACGAACTAAATAATATTAATGACAATATAGTTCCTTTGATTGTTGAACTAAATAGTTTGTTGACTAACAATTCGGAAGTAATAGTTGATGGTGCTTCAAATATGCTTGCACTACCTGAACTTAAAAAATCTGATACGTTAAAGAAGTTCTTAAATGTAATAGAAACGAAAGATGCTCTAAAAGAACTTGTTAAGACAGGCTATGATGGAAATATAAATGTATATATTGGGCAAGAGACTTCATTTGATGATTTAAAGGATTTCACAATTATAACTTACAAACAAATTATTGATGAGAAAGAAGTGGGAACAATTGGTATTATAGGTCCTAAGAGAATGGACTATAAGAAAGTTATTCCTACAATAAAATACATAGGAGATATGCTCCAACAAAAAATGGAAAAACGAAGGGGAGGTAAAAAGAAAAGT
>JAEEYG010000015.1 GCA_016291695.1 Clostridia bacterium
CCATTAACAGCACTTCCGATTAGGCTCTTGCTAGATCTCTCAACTGTAAATTGAAGTGAACCAGACCATGCGACTGCATAATTTCCGTCTATTCTAACCATATCATTCTCAAGATTAATTTCAACTAATTCTTCTCTTGGAACAGGGCTTTCTAACGCTGCAACACCTTGACCAGATAAGCAAAGATTGAATAATCCTTCTCCACCAGCAACAGCAGAGCTTAGATTGCTTCTTCTGTTAAGTGTTTGCTTAATTGTGTTGTCTGAAGCAAGGAATAATCCATCTTGTAATACAAGACCGCCATTCCATTGACCAACATCTTCAAGTAATACAAATTTGTAAGTAGGCTCTAATACAAGTAATCCTTGACCTTTGTATTCTGGCTTAATTGCAGACTCTCCTGTAACAGCACCTTTAAACATCTTACCTACTAAATCTCCAGCACCTTTGATACCAGTTGATGACTCAACATTTCCAAGTGTCCATTGCATAGCTCCTGATTGAACTACTACTCCGGTATTTCTTAATTCAATTGCAACTTGTCTTTTTCTAACACCCATCTTGTCGCAGAAATAAAGTGCTGCAGCAGCTGCTGGGTTCATAGTAATATCTTTTTGATATTCTAGAACTTTGAATCCGCCAAGTTCTGCAGTAGTTTTGATGTTTTGATTATTGAAAAAATTGTTTACGTTAACCATACTTTTCGCTCCTTTTATGAATTTTTTATAAATAGATTTTATTATAAATAATAGGCAACTTCAATATCTTTTATTAATATATTTAAAAATGAGTAGGGCATCAAAAAACTGGAAAGATATCAATCCTTCCAGTTTTAGTATCATTTGTTACATATTATGGTTCAGGATTCCCAGCATCATCCCTCTTATCTTCTTTTCCTTTTAGAGCATCCTTTCTAGCTTGAATAGCTTCTTTATCTTGCTCTATCTTTGTAGGATCTGAAAAGTCCTGAAGCCCTTTTATCATTTTTTGTATTAACTTACGCATTCCTTGAACAGTTGATAATCCAATAAGAGCTAATGAATTTTTAGTAAAGCTCAATGCTCTTTCAGTTGCTTTTTCTACAGCTTCTCTAACTTGTGCCGGAGCTTCTTTAACCTTATTTCCAAATCTAGTTAATGATTCTTTAGCATCCTCTATGTGCTGTTGAACAGCCTCACGAATCTCTGCACGTTGTTCCGCCATCGATTGTTCTGTATCATCCAAATCATGCTCATGCTGTGCCCTTATTTCAGCTGCCCTTTCATTTCTTTCAACTATACTTTTTGCAATAGCATCAGCTCTTGCTTGAGCCCCCACTCCGAAACGACCAGCAATTCTTTGGAAAATAGATTGCTTTTGAAGACTTGCATCTCTCGTTTGCTGAGCTTCAGAAATTCTCTTTTCTTTTTCTTCTCTAATATGTTCCTTTTGTTCTTCATAGTGCTTAATTTGGTCATTAATCTTTTCTATTTGAGCTCTTATTTCAGCTTTTTTCTTCTCATTTTCTACTTTCAACTCTTGAACAGCAGCTCTAAGTCCTGGAGTAATCGCCCCAGCAACTCTTAATACTAAGTTTCTTGCGCTATCCATAAAACCATTCATTGAAGCCTGCTCAAGCATCAATTGTTCTTTTTGCTCATGAAGCGCATCAATAGTTCCTTGCACTCTCTCTATACCAGCATCATAGCGACTAGCTATGTCAAGTAAACGAGCTTGATATTGTTCTCTTACTTGAACATTTGCCTCTCTTTTATTAAATGCTTCAGCAACTCTTCTATGCAAACCAACAAATACACTTTGAACACCATTAACTATAGCATTATTACACTCAATTATTCTTCTATGCGTTAGTTCATTTGAGATTTGAGCTCGTATTTCACGTAATTCATGCAATCGGTCATTCATTTCAAGTATTTGTCTAAAACTTTTTCTTTCTGCTACTTCTCCTTCAGCCATTTATATCACCTCTTTATCTTATTCTTCATCTTCTTCTGGTTTAAAAATACAATCCATTAGTTCATCTTCTAACTTTTTAATTTCATCATCAATCTTTCCAAGCATATCTTCTAATTGTTCAATTGTAAGTTGAGTAACATCAACCATTTTGCCATCATACATGAATACATTGTTTCCACTTTCCATATACAATTCACCACCATTCATATAAAATTACACTTTCTCGCTTTCTACTTTATTATTAGAACACATTTCAAGCAATAAAAATAATTTTATTGTAATCAACACTTAATTAGTTAGAAATAATACTTCCTTTTATTAACGATTTGTTACAAAAGCTAATTAAATACTATTATCATAATTTGATTTTATGATTTCATACTTTATTATTTGAAAAAAAGCTGAATTTATGCTAATATATTACTCATAAAAGTATCAACGAAAGGCTTGATTTTTAATGAAAGAAGTGTCTCCAGAAAAGAAGATAATCGCTGGAAATCCTAAAGCAAAGCATGACTATACTATAATTGATACATTAGAGTGCGGAATTGCTCTTGTAGGAACCGAAGTAAAATCAATTAGAAACAAAAATGTTAATATAAAAGATAGCTATGTGCAAATTAAAGATGGAGAACTATACATCATGAATATGCATATTAGCCCTTATGATGAGGGAAGCTTCTCTAATGTTAATCCCCTAAGAACAAGAAAGCTTTTAGCAAATAAAAGGCAAATTAATAAACTTTGGGCTATGTGCAAAGAAAAAGGAGTAACCTTAGTTCCTCTTTCTGTATATTTTGTTAAAAATCTTGTTAAAGTTGAAGTTGCCACAGCTAAAGGTAAAAAAATATATGATAAGAGACAAGATATAGCAAAAAAAGAAGCCCTAAGAAGAATTCAAAGAGCTATCAACTAAAAAAAGAGAGGTTAACCTCTCTTTTAATTTTTGTATTCATATCCTAAATCAGTAATTAATTCAGAAATCTTACTGTCGTCTAAGTCTGAACTAAGTTCTAATACAACTTTTCCAGTCTCTAGACTGACTTCTACGTCGTTTACTTCATCTTGTGATAAAAGAGCATTTTTAACTCTTTCTACGCACTTTTCACAAGCCATTCCATTAACAAAAAACTCTTTTTTCATAAAGTCTCATCCCCTTGTATATGATAATACTAGTGAAGATCATTATAAATCAATGTAGATGCAACAACTGTGAATACAGCAAATAAAATTCCAAATACGATAGTAAGTCTTGAAAGCTTTTTGTCTCTGCTAACTCCCATTCCTGAAGCACCTTCGTTTGAAGAACCTGTAAGTCCATCGCCTTCTTTTAATTTTTGAAGCATTACTAAAATAATAACAATAAGAGCTGAAACTACTTGTAATGCAGACATTATATATGTAACAGTACTCATTTTTTATAAACCTCCTTAAATTAAGCTATTAGATTTTAACATAAACTATATCATAATACAACATAAAAATGACGTAAATATCGCAAAATTTAACTATGCGTATACACTTGAGTTCCAACAAACTCAGAGGTAGACATTCCAACCCTAGATTTAGCTATATCTACTTGTTTCGCAAGTTTGTCTTTAACCTCTATTGCATTTCTTATGTTAACGATGTCATACTCTGGCGTAGTACTATCAGCACTACAAATATGAATAGTACCAAGGCCGAAAATCCTTTGAATTACCGACCTTGTAACGGTAAAATCTCTTATTCTATACAATCTAATTTCTTCATATCTTTGAATAATTAGACCTGTTTTTATATCAAGTGAATCCTCGTCAAATGCATAAGTAGTAAACGTCCAAGGTGCTCCAAAAAATAGCTTTTTTCTCTCGCTCCATATGTATTTTTTGCTCGAATCAGCCATCAAAATCCCCCCTAAACTCTGTTTATTTTACCACAATTAGACATAATATTTCAAGTATATACTTGTATTATGCCCAAAACATGGTATAATAATTATGTTAACACGATTGTGCCCAGTATAGATGTATCTACAAAGGAGGAAAATGGATGGCAACTGACAACATTTCGCTTGAGAACCTCGTGAATGTGACCCTGCTCACTGAAAAAGACATTGGCTTTAAAAAGCCAGAACCCCTGGAACGGTTCGAATTCTTTTTCGTAAAACAGATGCTTAAAAGACCCTCAAAACGGCACTCCTGCTGCTTTGAAGAGGCCCTAGAAGCTCCCAAAGACCAGGTTCCTAAGCTTCTTTTCATGATAACTGGTGCTATCAAGGCGATGAAAAATCCCATCGGAAAAATTATCGTGCTTGATGTGCAAACCCCTCTGGATATCCCTGATGTCAAGCTATATGTGAATCCCGCCAGCGGAAATTGGCACTTTGATCTTCCCCGGGACCAGACATACAAATTTGATGAATTCGAGGAAGTAAATCCACTCCGGTACGTGTACTTCCAGAGCGATGAGTACTTCCTTGCCCTTCGGAAAACTGAAAATTGCGACATAATCGTATACGTGTACAAAAAGCCCGTTATCAAGTAAAAAAAGAGACCACTTCACGTCAAAATGAAGTGGTCTTCTTTATATCATTTAGCCATTTATTTGCTTCATAACTTCTTCAGCAAAGTTTTCTTCTTTCTTCTCGATTCCTTCGCCACGCTCTAATCTAGCAAATTTAACAAACTTAAGTCCTTCAGCTCCGCAAGTCTTGCCAACTTCCTCAACAAGCTTTCCAACAGTGATATCAGGGTTTTTAACAAATTCTTGCTCTGTGATTACAACATCTTTATAGAATTTATTAATTCTTCCTTCAACCATCTTTTCTGCAATAGCTTCTGGTTTTCCTTCATTAACAGCTTGTGCTTTAATGATTTCTTTTTCTTTATCTAGAACTTCACTAGGAACTTCTTCTCTTGAAGAATACTCTGGTTTTGCTGCAGCTACGTGCATTGCAACGTCTTTTGCCATAGTCTTGAATTCTTCATTGTCCTTAACAGAAGACATGTTATCAGCTGTGAACTCAACTAATACTCCGATTCTTCCATCACCATGAATATAGCTCTCAACATAAGTTTTGTCATCGCCTTTAAAATGCTCAAATCTTCTAAGTGTAGTGTTTTCACCAATCTTAGCTACAAGATTTGTAAGAGCTTCACTTACTGTTGTTTCTCCATCAAATTTTTGGTTTTTAAGTTCTTCAACATCTGCAGGGCTGTTCTCTTCTATATGTTTTGCAACATCTGCTACAAATTTTCTAAAGTCTGGGTTTTTAGCTGCAAAATCAGTTTCAATGTTAACCTCAACTAATACTCCGTTTTGGTTGTTAGATGATTTATAGCTCTCAACTAAACCTTCAGCAGCAATTCTTCCTGCTTTTTTAGTTGCCTTAACGATTCCTCTCTCACGAAGTAAATCTTGAGCTTTAGCCATGTCACCATCTACTTCAGTTAAAACTTTCTTGCATTCCATCATTCCAGCACCAGTTATTTCTCTTAGTTCTTTGACTTGTTCGGCACTTATCATCCTTTTTCTCCTCCTCTATAAAATTTTCGTGAAATTTGCGCTTAACTGTGTCAAATTACTCGCTTCGGTGCTCAACGTACCTATGTACGCCTCCGCTCCTCAGCTCGTATTTTCCTTGTTAAGCATCAAATTTGACGAAAATTTAGGTTTTTTATTCCTTGCGATGCATCAATTTTGATGCAAACATTTAATTATTTATTCGTGATTATTCTTGTACTTTTTCTGAAGCTTCAGCGTCTGCCTCTTCTACACCAGCATCTTCAGCAGGAACGTCGTTAGACTCACCTTGCTTTGACTCTATAACAGCATTAGCCATAGCTTCTATAATAAGCTTAATAGCTCTAATTGCATCATCATTTCCTGGGATAACATAGTCAACATCTTCTGGGTTACAGTTTGTATCAACTAGTCCAAATACAGGAATACCAAGCTTTCTAGCTTCCAAGATAGCAATTCTTTCCTTCTTAGGATCTACTACAAACATAGCTCCAGGAAGTTCTGTCATTTCTCTGATACCAGAAAGATTCTTTTGAAGTTTAGATAACTCTTTCTTAAGGTTAATAACTTCTTTCTTTGGAAGAACTTCGAATGTTCCGTCTTCTTCCATTTTTTCAAGCTTCTTCATTCTTTCAACTCTAGAACGAATTGTCTTGAAGTTTGTAAGCATTCCGCCTAGCCATCTTTCATTTACGTAGAACATTCCGCATCTCTCAGCTTCTTCTTTAACGCACTCTTGAGCTTGCTTCTTTGTTCCAACAAAGATAACTGTTTTTCCTTCGTCTACTATTCCTTTAAGAATAGCGTAAGCCTCATCTATTTTCTTAGATGTTTTTTGAAGATCTATTATATAGATCCCGTTTCTTGATGTGAAGATATAAGGAGCCATTCTAGGGTCCCATCTTCTTGTTTGATGTCCAAAATGAACACCAGCTTCCAATAATTGTTTCATTGCAACTACTGACATTTTAAATTTCCTCCTTTTTGTTTTTGCACTTTTTAAGTGCCCTCTACCGTAACATGATTCAACTAAAAGACCCTTTTAGAACAACAAATCATGCTATTTCTCGGTATGTGTTCTATGTTTACACACGGAGATAATTGTAACATGAATAAATGCTCATTTCAAGCTTTTTTTTAAAGAAAAAATGCCACTTTTTGAGTGGCACTTTTAATAATTTTCTAATTAATCCGTAGTCTCTGGTGTAGGCGCTGGAGTATTTGTTGGAGCCGGAGTTTTTGTTGGTTCTGGAGTAGCCGTTGGCTCAGGTGTTGCAGTAGGCTTTGGAGTAGATGTTGGCTCTGGTGTTGTAGGCACTGGTGTACTCGTTGCCTCTGGAGTAGATGTTGGTTGTGGTGTTGTAGCAGCTGGTGTAGTAGCTGGCGCTGGTGTTGCTGTAACCGAAGGTGTAGTAGCTGGTGCTGCTGTAGGTGCAGGTGTTGCTGTTGGCTTAGCTGTAGGAGCTGGTGTTGTAACGTCTGATGCTTTTGTATAAACTCCCTTAGAAGCAACTCCGCCTGCTTCTAGGCCAGAGAATACTAGGAATACCTTGTTTGTCTTATCAATAACAACTCTATCGCCCTTTGAGAAGCTAATATCGTCTACTTCGTCATATTCCTTCCAGTAGTCATCAACTACATATATCTTTCCGTTTGTCTTCCATTCTACTTCAGCATAAGCAACTACGTAGTCTGGATATTTTTTAGTTGTATAGTTTGAATAATCGCTCTTAGAAGAAAGAACTGTTGCGCTACCATCTAGTAATGTTACACCATAAGATTTAACTAGTTTAACTACACCATCATCTTCTGTGTAGATTACGTATGTGCCAACTGTAAAATCATTAGATTTTGAGCTAACTTCATATTCTTCCTTGTTGATTGTAACGTAGTCATATTTGTTCTTTGTTCTAGTATTTGTAACACCGCCATATTCATAATCGCTATCTGTGCTAGAAGAGTCTGTAACAACGCCCTTCTTAATCTTGTCACTAACACTAAATCCTTTTACTATGAATACAACTTTTCCTGAACTATCAATTAATAGTCTATCTGCTTTTGCAAAACTTGCACTAGATAGGCCTATTCCAAGCTTTTCAACTTTATCAAATGAAATAGCTCCGTCATCATCAGCAGAACATGTTAATTTAACAAATAAGTAGTACTTGTATGTGTCTTGTAATGCTGTCTTTGAAGTATCCCATGTAGACTTATCTGAGAATGTAAGTACAGAGTCAGACTTCTTTGTGATGATCTTAGCATTATCAAGTTCTGTTTGCTTAATGACATCTACAATTTCAATTCCAGATTTAGTTGTTTTATATCCAACTAATTTTTCCTCTATTGCAGAAACCTTTGAGTATGTAAGCTTGCTAGATGCTTTACCCTCAAGGCTAACCAAATCATATTTAGTTTTGTCACCGAAGAACTTAACTGTGAAACCATCTTTAGTTTCGGTAGTAGTAGATACTATTGCATAGTCTAGAGCATTTGCTTTAGCTTCTTCTGCCTTTTTAGCTTCTTCAGCCTTTTTAGCCTCTTCTGCGGCTTTATCCTCTGCTTCTTTCTTAACAATCATATTGTATAGAGAAATTGAAATATCTCCTCTATTTGCTGGAATATTATAATCAGTTGTAGAAATATCCTTTAAAAGGCCCTCTTTTGTAGCCTCATTAATATATCCAGTAGGCCATGTCTTATCAGCCATGGTAGATTCTTTTCCCATAGCTCTTAAAATCATTGTCATAGCTTCAGTGTACTTAACTTGATTCTCAGGCTTAAAAGTTCCATCTGGATATCCAACAATTATGCTATTATCAACTGCTGTTTTAATCCATGAATAAGCCCAGTGTTTTTGAGTAATATCTGTGAATTGATATAATGCTACTTCTGTAACATTTTTAAGTTTTAAAGACTCAACTATCATCTTAGCTAGTTGTGCTCTTGTAACACTATTCTCTGGCTTAAATGAGCCATCTGGAAATCCATTAACGATTCCCAATGAAGATAGTTTTCCAACTGATGTCTCATATTTTGTATTTGATACATCAGAAAAAGTAGTAGCTGCATTCATGCTTGAAAAAGCAAAAACTGCAACTAATAGAATAAAGATAACTGCAAATATCTTCTTCATAATTAATAATCCTCCTCTTGGTTATGGTAAACCTTTTTGACATATTTATTTTGCTTTTGGATTATTATAGCACAATAAAAACCTAAAACAAATTGTTTTTAAAATGTTTTAGGTTTTTTATTATTATTGAATATTTAATAAGTTATTGTAAATCTTATCTAACCTGCTCTCCATGCCCATTAGCGAGCTTTCTACCTGCGTTAATCTTTCATCAATTCTTTCATTTTTATCTAAATAATATTTATTCAAAATTACTTTTTCACTGCCCGTTAAGCTTTCATAATCTATTAATCCGGCTTCAAACTTTCTTCCAAGCTCAAATTCTTTTTCTTTACCAATACGATAGCTCATATTATCTCCACCTTACCTTTCGTTATACTTCTCCATATCATCCAATACTAAGTTCATTCTATTAATTGCTGTATCCATTTTGTATTTTACAACTTGTTCTAATTCAACTTTTGATTGTAAATCACTAAACTTTTCCTGTGTCATAGTTTGTAAGAATGTAATGTCCTCAAAAGTAGGAACTGGAACATTATATTCATTTCCAGCGAAATCATAAACTTTATGATCATCAAAAGGAACACAGTATTGAATCTTTCCAGAAGCAACGATGCAATTATCTTCTTTAGTAGTTAGTGGAACATCTAAAGCAGTTGCAAAGTCCGCTTCCTGAGCCAATTCAACATCAACATTTCCATTTAAAATGTTTTTAGACGTTTGAATATCAAACTTTGTATCAACTGCAGTAATGTCAGTATCATCTAAGCACGCAATTATATCCTTATAATTAACTCCATTTGCAAATAGCTTTGCAACGCTTTCCTTGCAAACAATAGAAGTTTGATATTTGCCATTAATGTATCCACTCTCAGCTGGGAATGTGCACTTAAATAGCATATCTTGCTCACCATAAGGGCTTTCGCAAGTAGTATCTAAATATTCAGCTAAAACATCATAAGTTTGTTTATTCTTAGCATACTTAGTAGCATATGTATCTATGATGCTCTTTTCTGTGCTTATTGCCTCATCTGAAAGATATAGTAATTCTGCAAACTTTATATTATATTCTGCCCTATTAATTGCAGTTTTCTCTATATTCATTCTATAGGTTAAATCTTCAAGTTTTTTCTCAACACTTAATCTGTTCATATTAAGCCTCCAATTATTTAAAGAACTTAAAATTCTCCGCTTATAGAATAAATTACTTTCAACAATATATAAAGACGTGTAACACCGTTTTAACCTTGAATTCTCTAATATGAAATATTTGGAAAGAAGTTGTAATATTACTAGGCTATCTCGATAGGTTTGTTGCAATAATGCTAGTGGCTATCTGCGAGCATGATGTAATTATATTTTGGGAAAATCGTAAGAGTTTGATGGAGCTAGTGGAAGGAAATTTTGATTTATCAAAATTTCCAACTACGAATCGGGCGACCGATTTTTCAAAAATATAATTATATCGTGCTCGCCGAGATAGCCACAAGTATAATAGGATTATGCTCACAGATGGCCACTAGTGATAATATATTATGTTTCACAAGATAGTCACCAACAATATGCAACGAACTCACTGATATAGACACCAGCAAAACAAAAAAGCAAACTACTTTATAAAAGCAGTTTGCTATATATTTTTAGCTCTTGTCTTTCAAATTATCTTTTGCTTGTGCCATCATTAGTTTAATTCTGTTAAATTGATTTGTTTCAGAAGCACCTGGGTCGTAATCAATTGGGCTGATATTTGCTTCTGGATATTTTGCCCTAATCGTTTTTATAACGCCCTTTCCTACTACATGGTTTGGAAGGCAAGCAAAAGGTTGAACGCAAACGATATTTGGAATACCATGTTCAATATATTCAACCATTTCAGCTGTTAAAAACCATCCTTCACCAGTTTGATTTCCAATAGATAAGATATCTTTAACTTTAGTCTCAAGCTCCCAGATATCTGGAGTTTTCATGTAACCTTTTTTAGATTCAGCTAATGCTTTATTAACAGGTCTTTCCAAAATATCTATTAGTTTAATTGCAACTTTAAACACTGTAGAAAGCTTTTTATCTCTATTTAAAAGCATGTTGTTAGTTATCTTGTGCGTACAAATAAACTTTATAAATCCCATGAAGTCTGGATTTATAACTTCTGCTCCTTCTTCCTCTAGCTTTTCTACTATATGGTTGTTTCCATAAGGATGGTATTTAATTAAGACTTCTCCAACAATTCCTACTCTTGGTTTCTTTTGACTTAAATCAACTTTAATTGTCTCAAAGTCTTTAACCATTTCTTGAATTGCTTTTTTAAATTCCTTGTATGTGCCGTTTGCAATTATTTCTTTACCTTTTTTCATCCACTTGTCGTACTTTTTCATAGTGTCGCCCTTATGGACTTCATAAGCTCTATTTCTAAAAGTAATCTTTTGAATCAAGTCTCCATAAATAACAGCCTTTAGTAGTTTTTCAACAAGTTTTATATCGATTTTAAAGCCATCTGTTTTTTCAAGTCCAACCACATTGAAAGAGATGATTGGAATGTTTTGATATCCTGCATCACGAAGCGCTTTTCGAATAAATCCAATATAGTTAGTTGCCCTACAACCTCCACCAGTTTGTGACATGATAAGAGCAGTTTTATTTAAATCATATTCTCCGCTTTCTAATGCCTCAATCATTTGACCAGTTGTCAAGATTGAAGGATAGCAAGCATCATTATTTACATACTTAAGTCCTGTCTCAACCGTATGTTCAGTACACTCTTTTAAAACTTTTAGATTATATCCGCAAGCTCTCATTCCGGCTTCTAATAATTCGAAGTGAATTGGAATCATTTGTGGGCAAAGAATTGTATAGCCTTCTTCTTTCATTTGCTTTGTGTACTTAACTTTTTTGATTTCGTAATTACCTTCTGCTTCCTGCTTTTTAATCTCCATTCTCTTATTCATTGAAGCAAGAAGTGAACGAATTCTTATACGAATTGCGCCAAGGTTATTTACTTCATCAATCTTAATTAGCGTATACATATTGTTGTAGCTTTTTAAGATTTCCTCAACTTGGTCAGTAGTTACAGCATCAACACCACAACCGAAAGAGTTAAGTTGAATCATTTCTAAGTTGTCATGCTTACCAACAAAGTCAGCAGCTGCATATAGTCTTGAATGGAACACCCACTGATTAACAACACGAATTGGATTTTTAAGTTCGCCCATGTCTGCAACTGAATCTTCTGAAAGAACACATAGCCCAAGTGAAGTAATTAAAGTGTCAATTCCATGATTAATTTCTGGATCAACGTGATATGGTCTTCCGGCTAAAACAATTCCCTTAAGGTTGTTGTCATCTATATATTTTAGGTACTCTTTGCCTTTTTCTCTAACATCATTTTTGTACTTTTGGTACTCTTCTTCAGCAGATTTTACTGCTTCTTCGACTTCCTTTTTACTAAAGTTGTACTCTTTAAAGCACTCATTTTCCATAACTACCTTAACAAGATTCTTTAAATCATCAAGAGGTAGAAATGGGTTTATGTATTTAACTTTCTTTAGATTTTCAACATTATTTTTAAGTACCTCAGAATATGAAATAACGATTGGACAATTGTAATGGTTTTCAGCATTTTCATTTTCTTTTCTAGAGTACTGAATACATGGATAGAATATTGTATTAATACCATCTGCTATTAACGCTTCAATATGACCATGTGCTAATTTTGCTGGATAACATACGCTTTCAGAAGGCATACTTTCCATACCTTTTTCGTATGTTTTACGAGTAGACTTTTCAGACACAATTACTCTAAATCCTAGCTTTGTAAGGAAAGTAAACCAGAAAGGATAGTCTTCATACATATTAAGAACTCTAGGAATGCCAATTATGCCTCTAGGAGCCTTTTCTTCATCTAGTGGAGTATAGTAGTTAAATAGTCTTTCATTTTTGTATTTATACATGTTAGGCAACTCACTATTTTTTGCCGCTTCTCCGCTTCCTTTTTCGCACCTATTACCAGAGATAAATCTCTTACCATTTTCAAAGATATTAATTGTAAGTAAGCAGTTGTTTTCACATCTTCCACATCTTGCATGTGAAGTTTTGATAGTTAGATTGTCTATTTCTTCTGAACTTGCAATTGTAGAATGATATTCCATATCAAGGTTTGTTTCAAATTGTTCTTTAGATAAAAGTGCCATTCCGTACGCGCCCATAAGTCCTGCTATGTCAGGGCGAATAACGTCTTTACCAACTATCTTTTCAAAAGCTCTCAAAACAGCATCATTATAGAAAGTACCACCTTGAACAACAATGTGATCACCAAGCACTTCAGTATTTCTAACTTTCATTACCTTTTGAATAGCATTTTTAATTACAGAGTATGAAAGCCCCGCAGAAATATCTCCGACTGTAAAACCTTCTTTTTGTGCCTGCTTAATCTTAGAGTTCATAAATACAGTACATCTTGAGCCTAAATCAACTGGTCTTTTTGATTCCAATGCTTCTTTAACAAAATCTTGAATAGAGATATTTAAAGATTTAGCATAGGTCTCAATGAAAGAGCCACATCCAGAACTACATGCTTCATTAAGCATGATATTATCTATGCTTCCATCTTTAATCTTTATATATTTCATGTCTTGTCCGCCAATATCTACAATGGCAGTAACGTTTGGCTCAAAATACTTAGCAGCCGTATAATGTGCAATCGTTTCGATTTCATTTAAATCTACATTAAGTGCTGTCTGAATTAGCTTTTCGCCATAGCCTGTAACACCAGAATATCTAAGCTTTGCCTTTTCAGGTAAAACTTTATATAAATCCTTTAGCATATTCATAACACTGCGAAGAGGATTTCCTTCATTACTTGCATACTTTGAATATAAAAGCTTTGCATCTTTATCTATTAATACAATCTTTGTAGTTGTAGAGCCAGCATCAATTCCCAAGTAGCAGTCACCCTCGTAGCCTTCTAACGTGCCCTTCTCAACCATATCTTTGTTGTGTCTATCTTTAAATTCTTTATATTCTTTCTCATCCTTAAATAGAACTTCAATAGATTCAGACATATCTTCCTTGTAGTTCTTTAAGTCATTAATCCTCTTCTCTAGGTCTTTGGTAGAAATTGGCTTACTTTCAAGAGAATCAAGAGCAGCACCTTTTGCAACTAAAAGGTGTGCATCTTCTGGAACAATAACTTCATCAGGCGTAAGTTTTAATGTTTCTATGAATCTCTTTCTAAGTTCTGGCAAATAGTTTAAAGGTCCGCCCAAGAAAGCAACATTTCCCCTAATAGGTCTTCCACAAGCAAGTCCAGATATTGTTTGATTAACTACTGCTTGAAAAATAGAAACAGAAATGTCTTCTTTTGCTGCACCTTCGTTTAAAAGTGGCTGGATGTCTGTTTTTGCAAATACTCCGCAACGAGACGCAATTGGATAAATTGTATTATATCCTTTCGCATATTCGTTAAGTCCCATAGTGTCTGTTGATAGTAAAGAAGCCATTTGATCTAAAAATGCTCCTGTACCTCCAGCACATGTACCATTCATACGTTGCTCAATTGACTTTCCAAAGTAAATAATCTTTGCATCTTCTCCGCCAAGTTCTATTACAACATCTGTTTTAGGAATGTACTTTTCTACTGCTCTTTTACAACTAACAACTTCCTGAATAAATGGCACTTTAAGAATCTCGGCAACTTTAAGCGCACCGCTACCTGTAAGTGCAATAGTCATCATTCTGTTTGGGAACTTATCTATTAGTTCTTTTAGAACTAGTACCATTGTTCCACGTGCGTCAGAAAAGTGTCTTCTATATAGTGAATGTAAAATATTAAAATCATCATCAAATACAACCGTCTTAATTGTTGTAGAGCCTATGTCTAAACCAACATGAAGTAAGTTTTTATTCAAATTAATCTTCTCCTTTTGCGCCCCTTTTTGGAGCTTCATCGATTGAATATTATAATACAAACATGGCATATAAGTCAATCACATGTAAACTAGTGTTCCCTTTTTCGAATTTAAAAAGCAAAAGCTTTGATGGCGCAAGTAAAATACTAGCCAGGAGTACTATGTATAAAAAAACAGCGCCACAGTGGCGCTGATATGCTATTTGTATGTGCACATGTACATTACTAAATACATTCCTTCTTTTGAAATATTGCCTTCTTCAACTTCTTTCATGCTGCTAAAAGGACCAACTTTTTTAAAGTCCCCATAATAAAGTAGCCTATTTACAAAGTCCTGTGGAATCTTTTCTTTTTCGTGATCTTCCATAAGCTCATATACTCTGTAAGCCTCGGCCATAGCGATGGTGTCTTTAATTTCTAAGATTTCTTTTTCCATAAAATTCCTCCCATCACCTAACAATTATTCTTAACGTCCTGTCTTTCTTTCAGGCGTAGCTACTAACTTGTCTGCTACTCCAATTGGTTTCTTCTTTTGCGCTTCACTTATCGCTGGTTCTGTAGCTACATATACGTGAGCAATATATCTCTCAGCTTCTTTAAGATTTCCTATTTCCACCCTTCCAGTTACAAATTCAGATAGCTCTTGCAACGTAATAGGCTTTATTGAACCATTACCAGCATCGCTATTTCTAACTATCTCCATAGCTAAAGGTAAAGAACGAGTGGCTTCTTCGCCAGTTTCTTGACTTATCTCTTCCTTTGCTTTTACTCCTTTTAGTATGTTTTCAATTATAAGTTTAACTCTATTTGGACAATCAATCAACTCTTTACCATCATTTGACTGATAAATTCGCATCATTTCATCATTTGCCTCAAATCTATCTAGTGAAACTTTCATCCTAGAAAGAGCCTCACAAAACTCTTCAAAAGGCAAGTTTGATTCCACCACAAAAGTTGCATTATGTGGCTGCCCTATCGGCTCTAATAATCTATATTCTTCGTTCTCGCCAAACTTAAATGCATAATAATATACTTTATCTTTTCCATTAGCCTTTGTACCAACATTGGTACTTATGATACCTTCAAGAGTTACATCATCGTCTACTACATCAGAAATGAATTTTCTTGCTTCAACATCTTGCAATGGGTCATACGGATCAGAACGCCTTCTCCTAGGAGTTTCAATCAATGCAGGTAGTCCACTATCTTTTGACTCGCCATTTGAGCTATTACCTTCCAAACTGATTGCCGTATATGATGGTCTTTCTTTCTCTTTATCTGCAAAATGGTCTAACACATCACCAGAAAGTTTATCAAGCCTTTCTTTTTCTCTAGGCGTTAAAAATCCAAATTCTGAGTTAAAGAATAATCTTCTAAGCTCGCTTCTTGCAATATCTCGTGTTCTTTCAACTACATCTCTATATTCTTCATGAGTATTTAAAAAAGCAGAGTATGCTGGTTCTCCCTCGCTTATAGCTTCTCGAAGCTCTGGATTCTCATCTAGAAGTGTTTTGTAGTGTTTATTCACAGCTAAAAATCTGTTTCTTATAAATGGGTCGGCAAGAATTGCTTCTTCCATCTTAGAAAAAGAAATCTTTCTAAATGCGATTTCATTTCTATATTTGGTACGACTCACCATATCAGACATTTCATAGTCAAAATGGTCCATAAAGTGAGTATCTGATGAATTTAACAATCTAGTAAATTGATCTGGATACCTAAACCTTACAGTAGCGTCATAAGGCTTTGAGTCATTGTACTCTGTATTAAGATAATTAATAAAGTTTAATCTACTTGCTAAAGTCCTTGGACTCTTAAGTAAAACAATTCTGCCTGTTGAATCTATATTTTGTTTTGCTTCATTTAGTACTATATCTAATAAGCTCTCATCAGACTTCATTACTAATCCTTTAGAAGATTCTAATGAATCGAACTGCTTTATAACTTCAATCGATTGCTCTAATCTTGCAGGAAGTGAAACATAGGCTTGCTCACGTGTTAAATCATCAAAGGAAGATGTTCTTTGAAACTTCTTGCCAAGTGCTTCAGGTGAAATTCCACTCGAACTAAGCCCTAGTCTATGTATAACAGGGGCATACAAATAGTCGTTTAGGATTACGCCTTCACCTTGAACTAACAAATGGTCTCCAACAGCACTCTTACACCTAATTAAGTCTTGCTCGCTTCCACCATTTAATAAAGATTCGTCTCTGCTACGTAAAGCAGCTTCTGTAAGTCTATTAGGATTACTAAACATGTCCTCAAGAATCACTGCAACAGCCTCTGGAGCAATCTCATTCCACTTTGGGACTACAACAAATTGCCCATTTACCTTGCTAGTCCAATATCTTTCAAGGGCATCAAAACAACTCTGAACAACAGAGTCAGAGTAACTATCAGTTCTTCTATCTAATAGGCTTCTAAGCCTTTCTTTAAGCTTTTCCAAAGTAATGCTATTGTCTAGTTCTATCTTATGATAATTACCCATTTTCACCCCTCTATTCCCATCTTAAATCTTCTCACTTGATAGTTTATCATAAAGCAAAAATCTATATTATTGGCAAACAAAAACGTTACAGAAATATAATATTCCTGTAACGTTTAGTTTCATAATATCAAATATACAATTAGTCCTTAATTCCGTATTTAGCCTTAAACTTTTCAACTCTTGAACTTGCAACTTGGAATTTTTGGCTACCTGTGTAGAATGGATGACAATTTGAGCATGTTTCAACTGTCATAGACTCCTTTGTAGAACCTACTTTCATAACGTTTCCACAACCACATTTAATTGTAGCTTCTTGATAATTTGGATGTATTCCTTCTTTCATTAAATTCACCTCGCTTAGAATGTATGTATATATATTATTAATAACTTCATTAAGACAAGCATTAGGTATAATAACATATATTACTACATTTTGCAAGTCCTTTTAAAGCATATTTAAATCCCTAATTTTAGGCATTTTAGCATTATTAGTGGTATCTATTAACAAAATTATTGAAATTATAGAAAATTTGGGCCATTTGAGCTCTTGTAACTGAAGCTAAAGGTGAAAACGTCTGCATTGAGTCACCCTGCATAATCTGTAAATTATAAAGGGTTACAATAGCTTCTTTTGACTCTCTAGAAAGGTCTGAAATATCGTTAAATGTGGCATCTATCTTGATTTCATACTTATATCCACAATAATCAATATAGTTTTTCATGTAATTTGCAACTTCTTCCCTTGAAATAGGGGCATTTGGTCTAAAATTGCCATCTGCTGCATCTGTAACTATCTTGTTTTCTACAGCCCATGCAAGATAGCCATCATAATATGCTCCCTCTGGAACATCAGCTAATCCGCTTTGCTTTCCTTCAACTTCGGCCTTAGCAAGTCTTCCAATAACAGCAATTGCCATAGCTCTATTCATTGTAACGTCAGGACCAAATTGTCTTTCTGCTACGCCATTAAATAACCCCATAGCAGAACAAATCTCTATAGCATTTCTAGCCCAGTGACCATTAATATCGTCAAAAAGTGTACTATCAGGGTTTTTAGCAAGTTCAACTTCTTCAGGTGTTAACCACTTACAGTATATATCGGCATTTGCGCTAAATCTTTCATTATTTGTTACTTTTTGAGTTAGTGCTTCGTCTTTATAGAAACCTTCAAATACATATCCTTCTCTAGATACTTCTGGGAATACCGCAATAGCGCCCTTGCTAGATTCTACTTTAACGCTATAGTTTCCTAAGTGAACCATAAGTGTTATTGTCTCCGATTTGGTACCAACAACCGTGTCAAATGTTGCCTCATTTACAGTAACCTCGACGAAGCAGTACAATTCAACCTCTTTTCCTTTAGAATTCTCGTAAGTATAAGAAAGAGTCGAAATACCTGTACTTACAGCCTTTAAAGAGCCATCATTCTGAATTAGTAAAACTCCTGGATTACTACTTGTAAGCTTATTAAGATCAATGTTTGTGCCAGAAAGAACTGCACCCAGATTTTGAGTTGTACCTAATTTCATTTTAAGCTTCTCAAGTGTAAACTTTGGTGCCTTATCTGCAGCTCCAAAAGATATAGATACCAACAAAATAGATATTATTAGTACCATACAAATTGCGATTTTTTTCATAATTACATTCCTTCTTTCATGTATATTAAATTTTATTAACTTCATATTCTTTTTCGAGCTTTTGATTTGTATATAATCTTGAGAGTAATGAAATCTCTGCAATAGAATCCTCGGGCACTTCGAAAGAGTATAATTTTTTTGCATCACAAGATAGAATATATATTAATGCTAAAAAGCTCGTCTTATTTAAGTGAACAATTCCCTTATCTAGTTTAGCACAATCCGCGCATTTAATTCCATCATCTTTTATGCTGAAGTAAAACTTATCCATATCTTCTGTCATTTTTTTATCGCATATTGAACAAGCATCTATTTTAGGAACAAAGCCTAAAAGTGCCAAAAGCCTAATCTTAAAGATACTATAAACTAGTTCTAAGTCTTTGTCCATCTCAGATATCACATAAAGTGTATTTAAAAATAACTGTAAAATCTCTGGTGCAGGAATATTCTCATCAGTAACATCATATACAATCTTCGAAATTGCAACAGCATAATTTAGTTTATCTATATCAGTTCTAAGGTTGTAAAAAAGTTCAATTACCTCTGAAGAATTAATCGAATAATTATCATTTGGGCTCTTATAAAGTATAAAGTCACAAAATGCAAGATACTCACTACTGTTTAGCGTTGATGACTTGGCCTTTTTTGCACTTCTAAAAAAAGCAGAAATCTTACCGCAAGTCTGGAGTAAGGATTGTTAGTACTTTGTCATTATCAGAAGAATTGGCCTGTGCAATAATAATTCCTTTTGTTTTTATTAATCCCAAATCTCCTCACATCCTACTTATAAAACTCTCTTAACTTATTTGCATCATCTCTCCAGCCTTCTTTAACCTTAACCCACAACTGCAAGTTAACTTTTGAATCAAGCATTTCTTCTATTTCAGGTCTTGCCCTCTCACCAATTCTCTTAAGAGTAGCACCATCTTTTCCAATAATTATACCTTTGTGAGATTTCTTTTCACAATATATAATTGCCTCTATGTCATAAAGCTTTTTCCTAGGTCTTTTTTTCATTTGAATTATTTCAACAAATATGCCATGTGGTACTTCTTTATCTAATAATCTCAAACACTTTTCACGGATTATTTCTTCCGCAATCTGCCTTTCAGTTTGATCTGTGAATTCATCTTCAGAATAATAAAGTGGACCTTCCGGCAAAAGCTTAACAATTTCTTTAACAAGTTCTTTAACGCCGTCATCTTTTGAAGCCGATATAGGAATAATAGCATCAAAAGGTAATTCCTCTTGGTATAGTTTTATTAGCTCCAAGATGCTTTCCTTTTTTACAAGGTCAACCTTATTAATAACCAATATCTTTTTGCACTTTTGTGCTTTTATATCATTTAAAATCTTTTTGTTATATGCCTTAATTCCTTCGTCGCATGCATCTACGAGAAACAAGATAATATCGCAACCTTCTCTTGCATCATCAATTGTTTCAATCATTTTTTCGCCCAATTTATTCTTTGGCGTGTGAATTCCAGGTGTATCTATGAAAATCATCTGAGCATCTTTTCTATTCACGATTGCCTTTATTGAAGTTCTAGTTGTCTGCGGTTTTTTAGATATTATTGCAAGTTTTTGTCCAATAATGCAATTCAGCAATGTAGATTTGCCAACATTAGGTCTTCCAAGAATAGTTATAAAACCTGATTTCATTAAAGTATCCTTTCCACAGTTTATTCAAAACTAATAGTTCCATAGTCTGAAGGAATAATTTGAACCCATGTAATTCCATCATTTAGTTTAAGTTCGTTGCCGTACATATCTTCATAAATAGTTCTAGAAGAATGTGTGCTCTTAGACCACTTAATCTTGATAGCAGAGCCATTTGTGAAGTAATATCCTTCTCCGCTTCCAGTGTTATATAGTTCTCTTCTTCCTTTATCTTCTACGTCAGGAAGCAAGACATCTTTAACCTTATAAGCTATGATGTTCTTTGCATAGAATCTTTCTTTAGTAAATCTATCAGTATGTTCAACACCTCTCATGCTTCTTAAATATGTCTTGGTTTCAGGGTCATATTCATAAGAAGTAGTATGGGCACTAGAGTATTTAAATTTAATGGTTTGTGCTGACATAGTGTCACCCGAATAAAAAAATACATCTGTTAAATCGGTGTCCTTTTCATTAAAGCTAACTATGCAGTCTTGCTTTTCGTAATCTCTATATTTTTTCTTTGCAATGAACTTTTCTATTAATTCTTTGCTAGAAAATGCATTATGGTATGAAGACTTTGGAGCCTCTCTCCAGTAGTATGTGTCATAAATACCATTGATATTATCAATATTTAACTTAGGAATGTTCTTTTGTGCCAATGGGCTCCATCCAAAGTGACAATATATAGCATCATGTTCTTGAACATAATCTAGGAAATAATGTCTAGCACTTCTAATTGGTCCAACTTTTTCTGGAAGATTATCTTTCTTGAAGAAAGAAATAAATCTTGTTGAACCTCCTTCAACTATTATTTCATAAATCATATATGCATTATTTAATCCTGCATGTGGCCACGCAGATTTGTTGTCATTATCTATCATGATAGCAACAGATCTCGAGTCTCCAGAAAAAACTTTTGGTCCTGTGTAGACTTCTTCAACTACTACTTCCTCTTCTACTGGAGCTTCTCCACTTTCTTCTCCAGAAAAAACATCACCAGAGTTTTTTGCAGGTGGAACAAAATGGCTATTCATAAGTAACAAAGTAACTATAGTTCCAATAAGTATAATTGTAATTACAAATGAAACTATAATAACAGCAATTGACCCTTTTTTCAAAATTTAGTTCTCCTTTCAGTCAAAGCCTATCTATTGATGTTAAGGCTCTGTAAAACGGCTTCCTCATGCTCTCGCATAACTGCCTTTTCGTCATCTTCCATGTGATCATATCCAAGTAAATGAAGCATACCATGCGTAACTAAGTATGCAAGCTCTCTTTCAAAGCTATGCCCATACTCTTCAGCTTGGCTCTTAACTCTAGGAACAGATATTAAAATGTCTCCTAAAATCTCTTCTTTGTCATCTTTCTTTTTCTTTTTTAGCTTAGATATTTCTTCTTTTTCGGCCATAGGAAAAGACAGTACATCTGTCGCCCTGTCTACATTCCTATACTCTTTATTTATCTTATGAATTTCATCATCATCCATTAATGTAATATAAACATCTACTTCATGGACAATGCCTTCTTTATCTAGTACTGTGTTTACAACACTTTTAACCATGTCTTCTTGTGTATTTGTTAACTTATCACAATGATAAATGATTTCTAACATATCTTAATTAAATTGCCTTTCTTTTTTAATATATCTTTTGCCGTTAATAATATACTTGAAAATATTAAAATCGGTTTTATTCTCTGTTGTAATGTCATCTGAAACTGGAGCATCAGCCAAAGGAACGTCATTCCATATCTTATCAAGTACAGAATCAAAATCTTCAGTATGGCTTGTCTCAGGTTTGGTTTCTTCGATATAAACATCACCAAATTCACTGTACTCTCCAGCCTTACTAACAACGTCCGCTTCGATAGTTATACAACCCAATTCGTTGTAATACTTAACTGGCTCTTTCAAAACTTCTTCGACCTTTTCGGTAAAGTCATCAGCTTTAAGCCTTCTCTTTGAATAAAGAACTTTGCTCTGCAATATTGGCTTTGTCTTAATCGTCTTAAGTGCATGTAGTGTTACAAGTCTTTCGTGGTAATATTCTTTAACCTCTGGGATATTAAGCTTTTTGGCTTTCATAGTTTGAGTATCAAACTTAATGAATAAAACTTCTCTCTTCCTCTTGTAGCAATCGTAGTCAATCCTAGCAAGTTTTTGTAAAACCTGCCATTCTTTATCTAGTTCTTCAAAAGTCTTCTTTTCAGAAGGTATAGGCCAATATGTTCTCTTGGCAAGAATATTTGTAATATATTCTTCTATTGCATCTAATAATACCTCATAAGCAGAAAACTTATCAGCTTCTGTGTATTGGTTAGTAATAATAACTCTAGCAATCTCGATTATTTCTTCGTAACATTGCTCTTTGGCAACATTAGGAAGTGAAAACTCAAATAACTCACCAGCAAAGCCAAGTAGTGCTAATCTTTTCCTAAGCTGAACGTAAGATTTTGGCTCAAAAGTATCAATAGGCGCAACGTAACGCTTATAATCTTTAATGATTTTGTTACCAGAAGAGCCTTCTGGCAATATAGGAAGTACTTCTTTTATGTAGTTCTCAATAAGCGTATAAACAGCCTCATATTGGTCTCTCTCACCATCTTTGGCATTTGCAAGTAGAATTGCATTATGTCTCATTTGAGCCTTATATAATTCTTTAATGTTATATACATAAAATTCTTTATATTTATCAAGAAGTAAATCTGACCTATGTGCTTGAACATTCCCCCAATCCATTCCAAGGCAAAGAATTTCTAATCTAGTACGATATTCAACCTCATCATTTCCCTTAAATTTACACGTTTCATAGTATTTTGCCATAATGGCTTCTTCGTCAACGCTTGCTGCTCTTTTTTGCATTTTCGTGTAAATATTTTCTGTAATGACTCTCTCAAGCGTAGTAATATATGACGAATATGCTTTTTTGTACTTGGCATCAATTTGGTCTCTTTTGTTCTTATCTTTAAACTCATTTATGTGAGCGTAGTTATAATAAGCCCTAAGAACAATTCTTCTTCTGGTCGCAACAAGTAAGGTATAGATGGAAAAGTTTGATGAGTACAAAACTCTTCCAACATTTGATATTGCTCTTCCAAAGAAGGTTTCATCCACCCTTTTGGCCGGCCTTAAACTCACATTTGGCTCCATAAAATTTCACTTCTTTCGTTTTTTCTTAAGTTAGCATATAAAACCTCGAGGATATTTTATCATAAGATTTTAAAAAAATATCGATTTTTACAGAATTTTAATATAATTTCAGCATATTTTTTATCTATTCTTTTATGCCTAATTATGTAGACCTTTTGGCCAAAATGTGGTAGAATTTTAAAGAAAATTACGAAAGGACTGAGCCATGTGGAAAAAAGTGTCGAATTGCTAGCTCCTGCTGGGAGCTTTGAATCGTTCATTAGTGCTGTTCAAAGTGGGGCAAATGCAGTTTATCTTGGTGGAAAGCTATTTAATGCAAGAGCAAATGCTTCAAATTTTGATTTAGAAGAATTAGAAAAAATTGTTAATATTGCCCACCTTAGAAATGTCAAAATTCACCTTACTTTAAACATACTTTTAGATAATAAAGAGCTTCAAGAGGCTCTATCTTTTGCGTACAAAATATACAAAATTGGTGTAGACGCAGTTATCGTGCAAGATTTAGGACTTGCAAAACTACTTCACGAAAATATACCAGACTTACCTATCCATGCTTCAACACAACTATCAACCCACAATTTGGAAGGCGTACAAGAACTTAGCAAAATTGGATTTAAAAGGGTTGTCCTAGCTCGTGAATTATCAGTCAAAGAGATTAAGTATATATGCGATAACACAGATACGGAAATTGAAATCTTCTCTCATGGTGCTCAGTGTATATCATATTCAGGTCAGTGCCTTATGAGTAGCATGATTGGAGACCGCTCTGGGAACAGAGGAAAATGTGCCCAACCTTGTAGGCTGCCATACACCCTACTAAAAGATGACGGAATATCCCAAAAAGAATTGCGGAAGTGGATTTCTTTTAAGTCCTAAAGATTTATCTACTCTAGAAATCCTTAAAGAAGTTCCAAATGTATGTTGCTTAAAAATAGAAGGCCGAATGAAGTCTCCTCAGTATGTTTCTATAGTAACAAGCCTTTACAGAAAATACATAGATAATCTTTCTCAAAATGTTTCTGCAAACGATAAAAAAGACCTTCTACAGATATTTAATCGTGGCGGATTTTCCCAGGCATATTTATTCGAAAAGACTGGTAAAGATGTAATGTGCTACGAAAAGCCTAAAAACTGGGGACTTTTAGTAGGAAAAGTTTTAAAAGTATTAGGTAAAGGACAATTACTGATTTCAAACGAAGAAAACATTGATTTAATTTTAGGTGACGGAATAGAAATCTGGAATGGAGATTATGAAAGTCCGTCCTCTATCATCTCATATCTAGATAAAACCTCAAAAGGATATGTGATTGGAAATATTCGTGGGAAAATTAAAGAAGGAGACAAAGTATACAGAACTTCTAGTAAAGTATTAAATGAGTCGGTATCTAATGCATATAATTATAGACTACTAAAAAAGAAAAAGATCAGTGTTGTTTTAGAGCTAAAATCTGGAAAAAATGCAAAAGTTTATTTTGATGACTATACTTTTGAATCTGATATTCAGGTTGAAGAAGCTAAAAAGAGTCCTTTAAGCAAAGAACAAATTGAAGCACAATTTAGCAAAACTGGTGATACTCCTTTTGCAATAGGCACTTTAGAAATCAATATGGATAATAATATCTTTATTCCAGTTTCAAAAATAAATGAAATTAGAAGAGAAGCTCTAAAAAAATATGAAGAGTTTTTGAACTCAAAAAACAGAAAAGAAGTATTAGAGAAAGGATACGAATTCGCAAAGACTACAAGAGATGAACCAGCTAAAAAAGAAATATCTATTTTAATTAGTGAGCCAAATAGAGTTGATATTAGTATCATTTATGCCGACAACTACTACTTTAACTTTAAAGATATCTATAAAAACTTTAGCCTTGTAGACTCAGTTAAAGGCAAAAAAATCGTTGTACTACCTAACATTACAAAAAGTAACTATGAACGACTTATAAAATCTAATGCTGAAGAAATCTACAAGCATTTTGATGGAGTTGTTATTTCAAATATCGGTCAAATAGAATTCTTTAAAGATAAGCCAAAAGGTTTCTCATTTATAGCAAATTACACTATGAATGTTTTTAACACTGAGACTATTAAACTATTAAAATCATTGTCATTTGATAAAGTTATACTTTCTGTTGAACTTACAAAAGCACAAATAAATGATTTGTACTCTACATTGCAAGATAGTGATATAAAGATGGAGGTTCTTTCATATGGCAGAGTGTGCGTAATGACTTCAGAATACTGCCCAGTGGGTTCAGTTGCAGGTGGCTTTTCAAAGAGCAAAAAGTGTTCAATGCCTTGCATGCAAAACAAAAAGTATTACTTAAAAGATAGAATGGG
>JAEEYG010000117.1 GCA_016291695.1 Clostridia bacterium
AGTATTGTGATTAAAATTGCTCCTGCAATAATTAAAGCCTTACTTGCATTGTCCATATTGTTCACCTCGCACACCTATTCATAGTAATTTTAGCACATTTTAGCTTTTTTTACTTTCGAGGCTTAAAAAATGTAATATAAACTTAACAAAAACCGCTGAAGATATGCATCATCAGCGGTTTTCTTATCGAAAACAAACTTATTATTCAATTACAATTGCTGCTAAAGTACCATCCTCACCATATGCACCAGAAACGGTAAATCTAGCAGTATTACTTGATGTGTCAATAGACTTTTTATAGCCAGCAATGGTAGTTAGATTATCAGAACCAGTTGAATCACCTGACATACGAATAGATATATCAGGATTATTATCATCACCATTATTTGCTATTACTTTAGAAATTAGTGAAGAAACTTGAGACTTAGTTCTATTTCTTCCAAATGACTGTTCAAATTGTGCGTTATATGCTGATACACCCAACGCACTAATAGAACCTAAACTATTTTCTGCTGTTCCTGTGGCTGTGTTATAAACCATAACAACAAAACTAACTAACATAACTGCTAACAAAATTGCTCCTGCGATAACTAATGCTTTACTCGCGTTATCCATAAATTTTTCCTCCTTTAATTTTTAAATATATTATAAATGTGAAGAATCACATATTATAAACTAAATTACATTTCCTAACTGGCTAAAGTATGTTGACATATCTAATACAGATGAAATTATCAATGGTCCAATCAAATATGCAACAAATAAAAATATCATTGGTGCAAATCCTACAAGTCTTCCTAGCTTTGCCTTTTTGTTAATAAGCCTTTCATTTGCTTCTTTACGCTTCTCTTGGAAGAAGCTTCTTTCTGTCTCTAGTTCGTCAAAAGCATCTGTAATCTTAACATTTTCAACGGCTGATTGTAAGCTTTCAACTAAACGTATCAAAGGCTTATATGGAGCATCATCTTTAAGTTGTTCCAAAGCCTCATAAGCACCAGACTCATAGTTATTCATACATGTTGAAATAGGTTCCTTAAATATTACTGCAAATCGTTCAAGCCATTCAAGCATGTACTCTACCGAAACCCTTTCGATATGCATAAGCATAAGAATTACGGTCTGGAACTGCATTACTTCGTCTTCCATGTCCATCTTTCTCATTCTAACTTGGAATTTCAAGATGAAAATTGGAACTTGATACATTATATAAGCAAATACAATTGCAACTGCAACTTCAGACCACTGTATGTATTCATTAGTTAATAGTTTTACTTTATCATATATACGTACAACATTCTTTTCAATCTGCTCATCAGTAAGTGGAACAGAATTAACACTTTCTATTGCATATATAAAGTCATCAACTATGACTGTACTTCTTTTTTCTTTTGATGCCTTCTCAGAAACTGCTTTAACTACTTTGGCTGTGAAATCATCCCTTGTATAATCAATGTGCGAATCGTAGATTGCCTGTTGTATGTATGCTTTTCGATTCTGTGCAGAAGGGTCTCTTCTTAATAATTGTTTATAAATTGCATTTGCATCTTTTTCTATTTCTTCTTCACTTTTTAAAGTATTTGCAATTTTTCTAAGTTCAAGCCTTAACGCATTCTTTGCCTCGTCTTCGTCGCCATCTCTAATCATTCTAACTAACTGGTCATTTTTACTAACCTGATCAATTGTGTAATTATCATATGCTGTAAGTGCATTGGCTTTTTGAGTCTTCTTTTCGTCCATCTGTCCAAACACGTTATCCTCAAATGTTGCTTGAGACAATATGTTTTGAATTGCTATACTATGCAATTGATTAAACAGTATCAAAGCAGCCAAAAATCCAACAAATGCATAGCACACTCTTGTAACGTATAGCCATTCCATCTTCTGCTTGGAAGCAGAGTCTTTAAGAAGTTTTCGAATTTTAATGTATTCTTTCTTTCCTGCTGCAGGAACTAGTTTATCAATAAACCTTTCAAAAATTGGAAGCCTATATAACTTTTCCTGCCAAGGATTTTCATTTGTAATCTTGTATTTACTCTGGTCTCCGTTATCTTTAACTTTTTTAAGGAGCGCATAGCAAATAAAAATAAGTATTAAAGTAAAAATTTGAAGTGCATATCCTCCACTACCTTCAAAAAAGCTAACTGTAGAAGTAAAACTACTTTCACACCAATTCCTAATTGGAACTATCAATAGTATTGGTGCAAGTGTAATATAAGAAAGTGATGTAAAGTAATAGTCAATCTTTTGACGTTTTAAAACCTCTAACTGAAGCTCTTGTGTAATGTTATTAATGTTCTTAAGGTATAATGAAATACCTCCTATTTTTCTATCTCCAAACTCTTTTGTAAGATATGACACACCAGCAAAGCACTTTAA
>JAEEYG010000118.1 GCA_016291695.1 Clostridia bacterium
TAGCGTAGATATGAAAGGCGAAAATGGACTAGACTTTGCAAGAGGCATATATGTTGGCTTTGATTTTAAGAATCATACTGTATACTACACTAACGCCAATGCAACTGATAAGCTATCTGAGATAGATACAAAGACTTTAAGTATCAAGAATGTTTATGACTTTGATAATCCATATATTGGTAATGACTTTGTTTCTTTGGGAGTTAATGGTGGTAGTTTATATTACTACACGTTTAATGACACAACAGATGAGTTTGAATTGTGTAAACACGAAATTAATGAGAATACCAATAGTTTAGTTGCAAAAGCTAAAGTTGAAAGAACAGATGCTGAAAAATCTCTTATTAAATATGAGGGTGAATTAGATAGATATGATATAATAGACAAGGGAATTAATAGCAATGGTAAGTATTTTATCATATATGGGAAATACGAAGGCACAATGGGAAACTTCACATATGGTAAAATCATAATGTTTGATATTGCTAGTGAAAAAGTATCTTTTGTTGAAAACGATGACGTTCAAGAAATACTTGGAATTATCAACAATGAACTTGTTTATTCAGTCGTTACTAATGCTGAAAAGGGCACATACAAAACTCTTTCATATAATTGCGAAAGTGGCAAGAAGACAACAAAATCAGATGCTAAATATGAAATCAGTTCAGACATATATTTTGATGGTTCACTATATCCAAGTGAAACTCTAAAAAACGATATTGCTAAAAAATACAATTTAGACTTAAAGCAAAAGGTCGCTGATGAAACTGCAGAGAAGTATCCAGAATCATCTGGATATGAGATGTATGATATTCAAATAAATGATTTCAAACTTGTAGGAAATAAGTTGTTCTATTCTGTTGTTTCTTCTAAATTAAATCCTGCAGGATTTATTGGCTGGAGACCATCTTATATTAGAAAAGCTATGGATATTTATTTCTATGATTTTGATAAGAAAACCACAAATTATGTATACTCTATTGTTAACAACATTTATGAAAAAATGGAAGAAAGAATAGAAGAAATAATTGATAGTGGTGATACTATTGAATCTGGTGAAGAAATAGTAAATGAGGAAGAAGTAATTGTTCCAGAAGTACTTAAGGAAGACGAAATGTTCTTAACTATTAATGTAGACAACATATGGCAAACTGAATTTGACATAAGAGTAGAAGAAGTTGGCGGTTCAATATTTGGTAAGAGAATTGAGTATGAAGGACACCATGTCAAAGAAGATGGAAACATAAAGATTAAGGTTTTAAAAGAAGTTGGTGCCATGCTTACTGTATATGTTGACAATTCTCTTCATTCTCAAATGAGAATCGAAGAAGATATGTAATTATTATAAAAGTATAGGAGGAATTGTTTTGAAAAAGTTAGTGTTGTGTATTGCTATTGCAATTTTTACATTATTTTGCCTAAACATGTCTTTTGCTAAGGAATTTAGTGATGTAAAAAATACTAAGTTTAAAGAGCCTGTAAACATACTGACCACGATTGGAATAATTGATGGTTATTCGGATGGTACTTATAGACCTAACAATACTGTTACTAGGGCTGAAATGGCAAAGCTAATAATAGTATCACTTGGTAAAGAAGAGGCTTCTGAAGCTTTAAAAAACGAGGCTAAATTTAGTGATGTAAAGAAAGGAAGCTGGGCAGCTGGATATATCAACTATGCTGCAAATCAAGGTATCATTAAAGGCTATCCAGATGGTTCATTCAAGCCTAGTCAGACTGTTACTTATGCTGAGGCCGCTACAATGCTTCTTAGAACATTAAATTACACCAAGGAGCTTGAATCTAAAAAGTATCCAACAGAATACATGTCTGTTGCAAATGAAGCAGGTATTTTAAAGAACGTTTCAGCTAATAGTGCTAAAGATGGCGCAAGTAGAGGCTATGTGGCTTACATGGTTTTAAATACATTAAAAGGAAATATTAGGAAAATCGTAAGCACCAATACTAATGGCACTATAACTTATGGTGATGGTGATATACTACTTGAAAAAACATTTTCAAATTACAAGTATGTAAAAGAAGGTTTAGTATATGACATTGACTTTGATGAGGGCGAGATAGTTATTAAAGATACCAAAAACAACAACCGTAAATTTACTGCTGTTTATGATAACGAAGAAGACTTGAAAAAGATGTATCTTAGAAAAGTTGAATGTATATATAATTCCTCAAACAAAGAGTTTTTAACATTTGGATTTGTTGATAATTATAAAGTTGTTACAGTTGATGTTGAAGACATAGACAATAAGTATATTTATGACACAAAAGATAATGAGTATAAGTATGATGAGGTATTACTTTATAACATAAATAACTATGGCGAAGCAGAAATTGCATATATCGTTATTGATAAATCAGATGAAGTTATTTCCACTGTATTAGAGGGTACACCAAATATTTATGTTGGTATGGTTGATGACCCTGATGTCACTGTTTCAAAGAATAAAGGGCTAATAATTATTAAACCTGATGGTAAATCATCTGAATATGCTTATTCATCTAAGTCTTCTTCTAAAACAAAAACGGGTGAAGTTTTGATTTATACTTTTGATAATGATGAAAGAGTAATTGTTAAAGAAAGAATTGCTTCTTCAGATGCTTTCCAAATCGAAGAGCTTACTTCAACCACAATAAAGCTTAAAAAGAAAGAAACACTTACTTTAAGTACAGATACAGAATACTATGTATACAGAGCATCTGATGATGACTTTGAAGAAATCAAATTAAAAGATATTGATGATGAATTTGATACTGCATATATAGCTAATTTATATGGCGTATACTATATTGTATCTTTTGAAGATAGCGTTAATGCAGACGATATAGTGTCTAAATTATCAGTTTCTGAGGCTAAAGAAAAATTGCAAGATACAGTAAAAATAGCTAACAGATATCTAAAGAAGGAATCTTCATATTCTGTTGAAACTTTTGAGCCTTTAAAATCTGCTACAGAAGAAGCAAATACTGCATTAAAGAATTCAACATCTGCTGCAAGACTAGAATTACTTGAAAAGAGGATTTCGCAAGCAATTGACAACTTAGAGTCTTCTACATCATCAGATAAAGAATTAAGAAGTGCATATAAAACGCTTCAGAATACTATTACTGATGCTGAGAGTAAGAAACAAGCAGATTACACAAAAGATAGCTACAATAAGCTTTCAACTGCTCTTAAAACTGCAAAAGCTATTAAGCTAGAGACAACTACAGTAAGTAAAGTTGAAAGTGCAAATTCTGAATTAAGAAAAGCAATTAATCTTTTAGTTACTACTGCAGCAAATACAGAGTTACAAAATGCTTTAAATGAACTAAAATCAAATATTACAAAAGCAGAAGCACTTTATAAGAAAAAAGATGATTATACAACAACATCGATTAATAGTCTAAATACAGCGCTTACAAATGCTAAAAAGTTAGATCAAAGTTCGGCTACATTATCTGAAATCAAAACCCAAACAAATAATTTGGAAGTAGCTATTAGCAAGCTAGTATTAAAAAATATTGATTCATACTCATCAGCTTTAAAGAGCTTACAAACAAAATATAAGGATGTTATTGCAATTAAATCAGACTCATATACTGAAGATAGCTATAAGAAGTTTTCAACAGAAGTTACAGCAATTAAAGAAACATATAAGGGCATAAAGGACGTTGCAACTGTTGAAACTCTTTCTGCTGCTGAAGTTCAAAATGAAATCAAGAAGGTAAATGATTTAATAACTAAGATTGATTCTGCTAAGAAATTACTTGTTTCTAGTTCGTTAGAAAAGGCTAGAGAAAGGCTAAAAGCATATATAGATGAAGCAAAAGCAATTAAAGAGGCTGACTGGAAATCTACAACTATGACATTTGCAGAACTTCAAACTTTGATTTCAAATGCTGAAAAAGTATACAATGATTCTACAAAGACAGAGGCTGATATTAAACCATTGATTTCAGACTTTGCAATTAACCTAGAATAAAGGATGGGCGAGCATATTGCTCGCCTTTTTTTGTAGCGACGCTACTTGGAGTGCCATATCTGTGACAAGCTTCGTAGCGGCGCGACTCACGTGCGCCATAATCATGATTATTAAAACCAAACGAACAGTGTTCGGGTATAAATGTTATATATTAAAAAAGAGGTCGCCCGCCTATAAGTTGGAAATTTTGCTATGCAAAATTTCCTTCCACAAGCTCCATCAAACTCTTACTCTTTTTTAATCTATAACATTAATACCCTCGCGCTGTTCTTTTTGTTTTTTTCGTAGCGAACAGCAGTACTGTCCATGGCGCACTTTGGTGCGCCGCTACGGATTGACATTTTCATTATGGCGCACTTTGGTGCGCCGCTATGGATTGACATTTTCATTATGGCGCACACAAGTAGCGCCACTACGGGTTGCCGCTATGAAAGTATGATTTTATATTGCATTTTACATAAAATGATGATAGAATTTGACTGGTTTATCAAGTAACTACTCAACTTTCGCTATTAAGGAGGTTATTGCATGGGTAAGAGTTTGGAAGTCTCTGCTAGGTTCCTTGGAGCCAATGCTGGAGTCGTTACCGGCTCTGCGACACTTGTAACGATAAAAAGGGGGGAATCTGTTCGGAGCATTCTGATTGACTACGGTCTCTTTCAGGGTGACGATGATTACCAGAACTATGATCGTATGATTTCTGGTGATGACGTTGACTGCATTCTGTTGACTCATAGTCATCTGGACCATTGTGGTGGCCTGCCACTGCTTTTCAAGGTCTGGGGAGATAATATTCCGTACACTGGTCGAATCTTTGGTTCGCGTGAGACCCTGAATCAAGCTACTCACATCCTCAAAAATTCTGCTAAGCTCAACGAGACTAATGGACCTGTCCATGGTAGTGAGCTTTCAAAAATCAAGGGAAGGCTGAATAGGGAGAAGGATAAGGCAGTTCGTGAGGCTGCTAGCCCTCGTGATATTGCCAATATCGACTCTAACATCAGCAGCGTCGAAGAAGAAGAAGCCGAAGTGCTTTATACTCTCGTGGATGTTGATGAAACTATTAGGCATTTCTTCCCGATAGACTTCACTTTTGAGGACCAGTACAAGGACGTACAGCTTTACGATGGGATTACAGCAAGATTTATTCCGACGTCTCACATCAATGGTAGCTGCATGATTGAGCTCACTGCTGAGTACAATGGTGAACGCTATACCGTCGTTTTCACAGGAGACATCGGAAGAGACAAGTCTTTGCTGTATAGGAGGATTCCTGTTCCTGTAAATCCGGACGCTTCCTCAATTGTCCTTGAAAGCTTGCATGGTGCTGAGAGCAATCCGCAAGATTTGTCTGAAGCAGTTTATGAGTTTAAGCGTATTCTGTATCGGGCCAAAAAGAAGAATAAGACCGTTATTATTCCTCTCTTTGCGCTGGATAGAACCGCTGGATTTATCAAAATCCTCAATAAATTCATGAATGACGGCTTTAGGTTCGATTGCTACATTGATTCTCCGCTTGCCATGAAAGAGCTTTTCGAGTACATCGAGAGCTATCAGACGGGAAGTTCGGCATGGTTTTCGTACAAAGAATTTCCTTTCTCCACGGAGCGGATGACAATAATCGGAAGCTACCAAGAGCATAATCTTGCTGTCAAGATTGATGGTTTTGCCGTTTTCCTTACGTCATCTGGAATGGGATATGGTGGAAGAGTGGTTGACTACTTTGAACACCATATTCAGGAAAGAAACAGTGTCTTCATTTTCCCTGGGTATCTTGTTGAAGGTTCTCCTTCGCGTGTTCTTCACGAAACCAGGCAAGGTGAGAAGTTCTACATCGGCAATAGGCCGTTCAAGAAGCAGTGCGAGACTTACTGGCTCTCTGGATTTAGCTCTCATGGCTATATCGAAGAAAAGCTTCGCTTGCTTAGGTCGTATCCTAATCTTACGAGGATTTTCTTAAACCATGGTGATGAAAGCTCTATCCTTTCTCTGCATCAAGAACTTACCGAATCTGGAAAGTATAGTGAAGACCAGGTTGTAGTGCCACTTCCTGATGAGGAGATTGTACTCTACTGATCATTTCGGGTGTCCTGCTTGGACACCCATTTTGTTAAATAATAATTGAAAATTTATATAGATTTACATAGGAGAAGAATATGAAAAGAATAAAAAGACTAGTAATTACATTTATAATAATTGCAATTGTTTTAAGCATATGTGTTTATATTGATAATTTTACTTTTAAACTAACTGAATATTCTGTTTCTACAAGCATTCCAGAATCATTTAAGGGAACAAAAATAGTGCAAATATCAGATTTACACAATGAAATATTTGGAAACAATAATAGTACATTAACTGACGTTATAGATAAAATTACTCCGGATTATATCTTTTTGACAGGAGATTTAGTTAATGCAGAAGATATAAAATTTGATGGAATCTATACACTCGCAAGAGAAATTGGTGAAAAATACAAATGCTATTTTATAGTAGGAAACCATGAACTTGGATTAAGTAAAAGTGACTTAAATCATTTGATTTCAAAGTTAGAGGAATATGGTATAAAGTATTTAGATAATGAGTTTCTAGATTTAAACAGTGATGTAAGATTATATGGATTAAACTATAAGGAAAAGTACTACTTGAACAAGTATAAATATACTGTAGATGATATGAATAAAGACTTAGGTAAAAGTGACAAATCAAAGTATAACATATTATTAGCTCATAACCCATTTGATTTTGACACATATAGTGAATGGGGCGCAGACCTTGTTTTTTCAGGACATACACATGGAGGTATGGTTAAAATATTTGGTAATGGAATTATCTCAACAGACAGAACTATATTCCCAGAATATGA
>JAEEYG010000119.1 GCA_016291695.1 Clostridia bacterium
AATGAAATTAGATGCTGTTAGAGTTGGCTCTGCATTTACAGGCAGACTTCAAATAAAAGAGCAGACTGGTTTAAAAAGAGTAGGTAAATTTTCTTCTTGCATTTGCGAGATTAGAACTCTTAAAAAAGGCTCAAAAATAGGATATTCTGGCACTTTAACCTTAAAGAAAGATATGAAGGTAGGTATTGTTGAGGCTGGATATAGTGATGGGATTTTTATTTCTGGGCCGAAAGATTCTTCTAAGTTGATTCATAAACTTAGAAATATAAAGCAAGGTATTTGTGCCTTGTTTAAAGATGGAAATAGATATGTTTTTGTTAATGGCAAAAAGGTGCCAGTACTGGGTAGAGTTGGTATGAGAACGTTTTTAGTGGATTTGTCTTGCGTTGATGCAAATGTATCTGATCCTGTTTTGATAGATTTTTCTATTACGATATCTAATCCAAAGATACCTCGAGAGCTTGTATGATTATTGGAGGAAAAATGAAAAAAGGAAAGCTTAAATTTATTTCTAGATTATTTCTTTCGATGTTTGATTTTCGAATTTATCCATTTACACAAAAGGAAAAGTTATCAACTGCTATACTCTATTTTATAAAGCTAACCTTGTTTAGTTCTGTCATTCTTGGAATTGTTTTCTTTTGTTTTTTATTCAACAAATCAGCAGAAATGGTTGATGAATTTGAAAAAACAGTCCCTGAGTTTAATATAGTAGATGGTAGGTTAGAAACGTCAACTTCATATTCTGGGGAGATAATTGAAGGCTTATTCATGGTTGTTGATGGAACTAAAACGTCAGCAAATATCAGCGAAATTGTCGCAGGGTTACCAGACTATAGTAAGTTTTCGACTATAGCATTGGCTGATAAAATGTATTACGTTGTAAAATATGATGAAGAAACCACTCAAACTTTACCAACTAATAACTATGATAGTTTAAATACTACAAATAAGTCGGAATTAGTTAAAGAATGGAAAGAAACTAATGACTCATATTCCATAAAACTAATAGTTTTGGCTGTTCTTGTAGTTTCAGTTTTTGCTGGACTTTTAATTCTTAGAATATGGCTTCTAATAATATATGTATTTACTATATTTATTTTTAGCTTTATGTTTGGCGTAAGATTAAGAGCTTCTGGTACAATTAAATTTGCTATTTATGCTTCTACTGTTCCAACGCTTATTGATACATTCTCACTTGCGGTACTAGGCAAAATTCCTTCGACTGTTACTTTCTTAGAAGGTATTATACTATTCATATATGCTTTTTATGGTTTGCGTGCAATTAAAATTGATGAACTAATCTCAAGTGGTTCTGGAAAAACTCCAGAAGAAAGAATAAGGGATGCAATTAATAGAGCACAAAAAGAAATCGATGAGCTTAATGAGAATATTAAAAATGAATCTGAACATTTGAAAAATGTAATCAACCATAAGGATAATAATGGTAGTGAAGAACAAAAAAATGGTACAGATATAAAAGATGAGTCTGATTCTTCAAATAATGATGAAAAGAAAGGATAGTGCTTTTAGCACTATCCTTTTTATAATTTTATTATTGGACTTGTATAATCTTCATTTATTATTCTTCTATCAGTTATGCTTCTTTCCAAATTGTATATATTTGTTGCTATAATATCTAATTTCATTAATTCTTTTTGACTTTCATTTGCTGTTTCTTTCATGAAAGTACTTAGTTTTGTGACAATTGGTATTCTTGAAGATTTTGTAATGACCGGTAGAACTTTTCTTCCAAATTTGCTAAAGCCTAGTATCCTGGCATATAAACTAGTAATACTATATTCTTTAATATAGTGAGTTTCTATGTCTAATAGAATATGTATCATGATCCTTTGTATTCTACTTCTTGTATATCGCTTTGACTTTACATTATCTATCAACTCATTTATTGTCCTTGAATTATTATATGCAGTTTTGATTGCATATTCTAATCCTTCTTCAATATCTAATATTTTTGATAATTGAAATTCATCTTTTGAAACGATTTTATAAAATATCTCTTTTTCAAAATTGTTAATTGATAATGGTAGATTTCCTAAATTGAATTCTTCATTCATTATAGAGAATACACTATCTGGAACTGTATGTTTAATTTGATTAAAGCTTGAATTAATTATTGATGTCCTAATCGCTGTGGCACTCGAAAAATCGCTTTCTAATGTCTCGGAATTATATGATTCACCTTTTCTTTTTACTGCAAATGGAATTATAGTACTATTTGTTTTTATTAATGCTTTTAGGTATTCAATAGCTAAAATGTTATTAGGAGATGATACTATATTTTCTATGATTTCGTTACTATATTTTTTATTCATCAGTTTGTAAATACAATTACTTCTTGCGTTTGGAAATGAGAGACCTTTTGATAATTCATTTTTTAGTAATTCTTTGTATGTTTCAGATTCATCTGCAACTACGTTTGCAATTTCTTTTAGTATTGTAATATCATCTGTCTCGGCTCCAAAGCATAAATAGTCAATTGAACCTAAACTATTTACAATATCTATAGCACCTTTTGCAAATATCTCAGCGCTTGATGTGGCAAATAGCGTTGGAAGCTCTATCACTAAATCTATTCCATTTAATAATGCCATCTTTGTTCTAACCCATTTATTATAGCATGCAGGCTCGCCTCTTTGGACAAAATTTCCGCTCATAATGCATATTACAGCGTCTGCTTTTGTGAGTGTTTTAGCCTGTTCAATTAAGTATTTATGCCCATTATGAAAAGGATTATATTCGGCTATTATTGCACATATTTTCATAAAATTCTCCCTAAAGTATAGATTTTATACATAAAATATGCTATCATACGTCTTAATTAACTTCAAGTTGGAGGTATTATTATCTTTATGGATGAGGTTACAATTTATACTGATGGTGCCTGCTCTGGAAACCCTGGAAAACGGGGGCTGGGGAGCAGTTTTGATATATAACAATATTGAAAAACAGATTAGTGGTGCAAGTGCTGATACCACCAATAATCAAATGGAGCTTACAGCTCCAATTAAAGCGCTTGAACTACTGAAAAGGCCATGCAAAGTGAAGCTCTATAGCGATAGTGCCTATTTAGTTAATGCTTTCACTCAAGGCTGGATATATAATTGGCATAAAAACGGCTGGAAAACAGCTGGAAAATCTGACGTTAAAAATAGGGATTTATGGGAGAAACTCTATAGTTTGAGCCAGATACATGATATTGAGTGGATAAAGGTCAAAGGACATAGTTCAAACGAGTATAATAACCTGTGTGATAAGCTTGCAGTGGATGCCTATAACAACTTATAAAATTTACATAAAAGTATTGCATTATTTACATTTTTTGTATAAAATATGCTTGCATTTGTAGTGGTATTCACATCAAGGCATGGAACTTAAGATAATTATTGTAGCAAATTATTATATTTGATTTGCGTTAGGAAATACATTTTTTATAAAGGGGTATTTTTAAGATGAACAATAATCTTGTAGATAATTTTTTAAATTTTTTGGAGAATGATAAGAAACTTTCAAATAATACACTTCAATCATATAATCGCGACATAAAACTATATGGTAATTATCTTGATGCTCATAACATGAATGCAATAGAGGGCACTGAGAATTCTATTAAAGAATATTTTACTGAGCTTAAGAGCGAGGGTAAGGCTGATAGTACTATATCTAGAAACCTTGCTTCTTTAAGATCATTCTACCAATACTTATATAAGAATAAGATTGTATCTGAGGACCCAACATCTCATATTGAGTCTCCAAAGATTACAAGAAAACCACCTAAGATTTTATCAACCGAACAAGTTGAACTTTTACTAAATCAGCCTAAGTGCGTTGACCTTAAAGGTTATAGAGATAAGGCTATGCTTGAGCTTGTTTATGCAACAGGTATTAGAGTAACAGAACTTATTTCACTTGATTTAGATGACTTGGACTTAGACGCAAGTTCAATCAAATGTACTACTCATGGAAAAGAAAGAATCATTCCAATTGGTTCTATTGCTAATAGTGCTCTTACAGATTACTTAAATAAGGCTAGAAAATCTATGCTTAAAGATGAAGATGATCAAGCTTTGTTTGTTAATGTAAATGGTAAGAGACTTACAAGACAAGGTTTCTGGAAGATTATTAAGCAATACAAAAATCAAGCTGATATTGACGTAGATATTACACCACATACACTTCGCCATTCATTTGCCATGCACCTTCTTGAGAATGGAGCAGAGCTTAGAGCAATTCAAGAAATGCTTGGCCATTCAGACATTTCTTCTACTCAAGTGTATGCACAAATGGAACAAGATAGAATCAAGACAATGTATATGAAATCACACCCAAGAGCTTAGAATTTAAGGCTTTCCTTTAACACAAGGAAAGCCTTTTTTTATGCCTTTTTCTATTGTATGTTTTAGCTGATTTTAGTATAATTTTTAAGGAGAAAAAACCAACTAATAAAGGAGAATTACAATGGTTACATACCTTAAAGACTTATACAAAAATTCACAAGATTATAAAGATAAGGACATCATTTTAAACGGATGGGTAAAGACTGCCAGAGATTCAAAAACATTTGGTTTTATAGAATTTAACGATGGCACATTCTTCAAAAACCTTCAAGTCGTTTATGACAATTCATTATCTAATTTCGAAGAGATTACAAAAGTTTCTATTTATTCAAGTATAGAAGTTCAAGGAAAGTTTGTATTAACGCCAGAAGCTAAACAACCTTTTGAACTTAAGGCTACAAAGGTTACTATTCTTGGAAAGTCTGAGCAAGATTACCCACTACAGAAAAAAGGACACTCTATGGAATTCTTAAGAGAACAAGCATATTTACGTCCTAGAACAAATCTATTCAATGCTGTATTTAGAGTAAGAAGCGTAGCAGCTATGGCAATCCATGAATATTTTCAAGATAGAGGATATGTTTATGTACATACTCCACTAATCACTGCAAATGATGGTGAGGGTGCAGGAGAAATGTTCCAAGTTACTACATTTGATTTAGAAAGGCTAGATTCTTCTAAAGAAGTACCATATTCAGAAGACTTTTTCGGAAAGAAAGTTGGACTTACAGTAACAGGGCAGCTAGAAGGAGAAGCTTTTGCTCATGCTTTTGGTAAAATATATACATTTGGTCCATCATTTAGAGCAGAGAATTCTAATACTAAGACTCATGCTTCAGAGTTTTGGATGATTGAGCCTGAGATTGCCTTTTGCGACTTGGAAGGCGTAATGGATGTAGAAGAAGACATGCTAAAATACATTGTTAAAACTGTTCTAGAAAAATGCAAAGAAGAGATGGAATTTTTAGATAAATTTGTATCTAATGGATTAATAAACAAATTAGAGACTTTATTAAATAGCAAGTTCACTAGAATCACTCATGAAGAGGTTATTACAATTTTAAAGAATGCAAACGTTGAATGGGAATTTAAGCCAGAGTACGGAGAAGACATTGCTAAAGAACACGAAAAGTACATTACAGAGCACTTTAATGGACCAGTATTTATTACCAACTGGCCTAAAGATATAAAGGCGTTCTACATGAAGCAAAATCCAGATGGAAAAACTGTTGCTGCTGTTGACTTAGAAGTTCCTGGTGCTGGAGAACTTATGGGCGGAAGCCAAAGAGAAGAAGACTATAATAAGCTACTAGCTAGGATGAATGAGCTTGGCATGCATACAGAAGAATTAGATTGGTATTTAAATCTTAGAAGATATGGAACAACTACACATAGTGGCTTTGGAATGGGATTTGAACGACTAATTATGTACTTAACAGGTGTGGAAAACATCAGAGATGTAATACCATTTCCAAGAACACCAGGAAACTGTGAATTTTAATTTTGTTTTAGGGAGCAGAGTATGTATAAGTATGTTAAACGATTTTTAGATATCGTTTTTTCTGCGGTACTTTTAGTACTGTTAGCTATACCTATGTTAATAATTGCATTTCTTATTTGGAAAGATGATAAAGGCTCACCAATCTTTAAACAGGAAAGAATGGGCAAAGACCTTAAACCTTTTACAATGTATAAGTTTAGAACCATGCTCGAAAATAGAGAAGGGATAGATCATGCATTAACGCATGACCAAATGGTAACTAAAGTTGGAAAATTCATTAGAAAAACCAGTATAGATGAGTTGCCGCAATTGTTTAATGTGCTAAAAGGTGAAATGTCTTTTATAGGACCAAGACCATGGGTACTTTCTTACTATGAATGGATGACACCAATTCAAAAAAGGAGAAGCAATGTTAGACCTGGCATTACACGGTCTTGCTCAGGTTAGTGGTCGAAACGGAATTAGTGTTTTAAGAAAAATTGAATTTGACTTAGAGTATGTCAATCACTTTGGACCAAAGTATGATTTAAAGATTCTTTGGAGAACGTTTAAAGCAGTAATTGGAAAGGAAAATCCTGAGATTACAGAAGTAGGTATTTCTGAAGAATTGGAAGTACTAAAAAATAACCCAAAACGAAATAAAGGGAAGAAGCATAAAGGAGTTTAAAAATGAAAAAGGAAGAAGAAGAGAAGTTTAATAAAAGATTTAGAAGAATTGCATTTGTTATATTAATCTTGGCAGTTCTTACTATACCATTCACGTTAATGGTAAGAAAGATTTCGTATAATGGATATTTGAGTACTGTTGCTACTTATGGTACAGACTCAGAAGAAGTTAAGAACTATTTTGTCTTTAATACTCCAGATATTATTTGGCTTATTAATGAGATTCTATGTATTGCTTCCGTTTGTTCTCTTACGATTTTTTACATGACAAAGAGGATTATAAACAGCAAAAAGGGTTCAAACGCCAAAGAAAAGCTTGTTAGAAACTGGCCATGCTTACTTTTAGCTTTCTTTATGGTGTGGACAGCCGTAGGATGTATTCAAGCTGGTATGGAAATGGATGCTGAGATCATAGTTAGACAGGCAAAAGATATTAGCACTGTTCCTCAAAGAATAATTGATATTGCTAACTGGTCATCTGGTGACAGAATGTCAAATACATCAAACATTTATCAAAATGCTAAGAGTAGAGCATGGAATGGTTGTGAAAATCTTAAAGATGGATACTTTTCTTTTATTTTTTATGCTACTATCCTTCTAGATGTTTTAATGCTTGGCTTATCTAGTGAAAAGTATAAAAAATGGATTTTAAGAACGCTACTTGTTTCTTCTGCTATAGTTGGATTTTTGACAATACTATCGTTCTTTAGACCAATACCATTTAACGGAATCATTTATTTCCAAAGATCAATGTTTAATAATTCAAACCATCTTGGATACTATATTTCTGTTATAGCTATCTTTTCTGCAGTTATGTGGATAAGAGAAGATAATTATTATTTTAAAGGACTACATCTTTTAAATACAATCATGTACTTCTTCTTACTAATAATTAACAATACATTTGGAGCATACCTTGGTGTTCTTTGTGGAATGATTTATTTACTAATAGCAGAAATAATTAGATTTGTTAAGAATAGAAACAAGCATGAATTATTGCAGTATGGAGTTGTACTATTGATATTTCTTACATCTAGCTTAACAATTGCAGGTGCTGATTCGAAGAATTACGTAGTTAATCATACTTATTTTTCATATGCCAATTTATACCTAAATCTTGGTGAAGCAACACGTCATTTTACTTTTAATTCTATGACTCAAGAAATGGCAGAATCTTTTGGGATTAGTGAAGCAACAATTGATAAGAATAAGATTAGGTGGGGAAATACAAATGAAATTCTTGAAGATAAAATGAAAACCATTGTAGAGCGTAATTTTGATGGTTTATTCAATGATATAAAAACTCTTGCAAATGATAAGAGCAAAGAGGCTCCTGTTTCTGGAGAAACTGAACAGAACACTATTACTCAAGATGAACTTACTAATATGTTGCTTGCTGTTGATAAGAAGTATCCAAAAGTTAGCGGAGAATCGGAAGAAGAATTTAATGAAAGACAAGCAAAAATTGAGGCAGAATATCAAGAAATAATGTCTAAGTATTCAGCATCTACTGCTAATAAATCTGGCTTAAGTGAAGAAGTATCTATGATAGGTTCTGGAAGAGGAGAAACTTGGATTAGAGTACTTGATTTAGTTAATCAAAGGCCTTGGTTTGGATGGGGACTTGAAAACCTTCTAAACGAATTCTATCAACAATATGGAATTAAAGAAGGTAGAACTCATAACCTAGTTTTACAACTTGCCGGTACCGTTGGTATTCCTGGTGTCATTATGTATTTAGTAGCTACTATCAGCATTTTCTTAAAAAATATTTTTGACGCTAAGTTCAGAAAATATAGCAAAAAGCAACTTCTAATTATATTTGGAATTATGGTAGCTTCTGCTATAGCTACTGCTCTTATTGTAGGACACTTTACAGACAAGTTATTATTCATCTGGGGCGCGATTACTATTGTAGAAACTCTAGTTGTATTAATTGCATTTACTAATAAGGTAAAATTTAGAGTTCCTTCTTGGAATGTATTTGAGCATGTGGGAACAGCAGTATTTGTTTCATATATGATATCATCTTTGTTCGGAAATTCAGCATTTTACACTTCACCATATTTCATGATTTTCCTTGGCTTGATAACATATGAAATGCTTAACAAGAAGAGCTTGATTACAGAAGCTGAAGCTTTAGAAAGTACATCTAAAAACAAAGAAAATACTGGTGCAGAAAGCACAGATGATACTAAAGTAGTTACAGAAAAGAAAGAAGCTTCTAAAAAGAATAAAAAGAAAAGAGGGAAATAATATTGAAGAATGACAAAGTAGAACCACGAACGTTACCTGGCTTTATGGAACTTATGCCACAAGACCAGATTGAGTTTGATAGAATTAAAAGCATTATTGAAGACTCATATAAAAAATATGGTTTTTTACCTATTGATACTCCAATAATTGAAGATTCTAATGTTCTTCTTGCCAAAGCTGGTGGAGAAACCGAAAAGCAAATCTATAGATTTTCAAAAGGAGATAACGACTTATCTTTAAGGTTTGATTTAACTGTTCCACTTGCCAAATACGTTGCAAAGAATTATGGACAGCTATCGTTTCCATTCAGAAGATATCAAATTGGAAAGGTTTATAGGGCAGAGAGACCACAAAAGGGCAGATACAGAGAGTTTTATCAATGCGATATTGATGTTATTGGTGACGAAACACTTAGCATAACTAATGATGCGGAGATGCCTAGCATTATATATCAGATCTTCTCAAAACTAGATTTTGGCAAATTTACGATTAGAATAAATAATAGAAAACTTCTAGGTGGTTTTTTTGAGAGTCTTGGGTTAGAGAACAGAATAGAAGATATTTTAAAAATCGTAGACAAGCTAGATAAAATTGGAATTGATAATGTAAAGGAAATGCTTCAGGATGAAAAAGTTGATTCTGATAGCATAGAAAAAATAGTACAGTTTGTATCTACAAAAGAGAATGTAATTCAATTTTTGGAATCTCTTAATATAAGTAATGATACTTTTGTAAAAGGACTATCTGAAATTAAAGAAGTGTCAAAATACATGATTGCTTTTGGTGTTCCGGAGAATTACTTTAGAATTGATTTATCAATTGCGCGTGGGCTAGATTACTATACAGGAACTGTATTTGAGACTACTCTTGATGATTTGCCTAACATCGGAAGTGTTTGCTCTGGTGGAAGGTATGATAATTTAGCTGAGTACTATACTGACAAGAAATTGCCTGGTGTTGGCATTTCTATTGGTTTAACGAGACTTTATTATATTCTAAATGAATATAATTTGATTAAAAACGATAGTTTGAGCAAGAGCGTATCAAAGGCAATTATACTTCCTATGTCACAGGATTTTGAGTATTCAATTAAAGTAGCTACATTACTTAGAAATATGGGCATTAATGCGGAAGTATATTTTGAAGACAAAGCTTTCAAGAAAAAGCTTAATTATGCAAATAAACAAAACATTCCATATGCCATTATAATTGGTGATGATGAGATTAATTCAGAAACAGTTGCAATTAAGAATATGCAAACTGGAGAGCAACAAAACATCAAGCTCTCAGATATGACAATTGATTTATTTAAATAAAAATATAAATGAGAGGTTGATATTATGAAAAAAGTTTCACTAGTTATTCCAATGTATTATGAGGAAGAAGTAGCGAATGAATGTTACAACAGATTAGTTCAAGTTTTAGGTACGATTAAGGATAAGTACGAATATGAGATAGTATTTGTAAATGATGGGTCAAAAGACAAAACATTAAGCATTTTGGAAGAAATTGCTGGTAAAGACAAAAATGTTAAGGTTATTTCATTTTCTAGAAACTTTGGACATCAAGCAGCCGTTACATGTGGGTTAAGATATACAACTGGTGACGCTGTTGTAATTATGGATGCTGACTTACAAGATCCACCTGAACTAATTCCAGATATGTTAAAGTATTGGGAAGAAGGAAATGAAGTAATATACGGAAAAAGAAAGTCTAGAGATGGAGAGAGTTTCTTTAAGTTATTTACTGCAAAAACATTTTACCAAGTGCTAAATGGTCTATCTGAGGTAGAGATTCCAAAAGATACAGGAGATTTTAGATTAGTTGATAGAAAAGTTGTAGATGTTGTTAATAATTTACCTGAACATAATAAGTTCTTAAGAGGCTTATTTAGTTGGGTAGGATTTAATCAATACGCATATGAATATGAAAGAAAAGAAAGATTTGCTGGCGAAACTAAATATCCGCTTAAGAAGATGTTAAAACTTGCATCAGACGGAATAATAAACTTTAGCTCAAAACCATTAAAATTCATTGGAAAACTTGGAATCCTTTGCTTTATAGTGTCATTCTGCCTATTTGTATATAAAATTGTTGCACTATGTATGCAAGTTCAAACTGTTGCTCCTGGTTGGGCATCTATTATGATTGCTATGACGTTCTTAACAGGTGTTATATTAATGTCTCTATACTTAATTGGTGAATATATTAGTAGAATATTTGATAACATCAAAGGAAGACCTGAGTTTATAGTAAAAAGCACAATTAACGTATAAAAAGGGAAGTGTTTAGTGTGCTAAAGGTATTAGGTGCGGTATCTATGTTTATAGGAATATTATGTCTATATGAAGGCCGCAATATAATAAGAAAGAATTATTCCAAGAAGATAGATGAGAATTCACTAACTACAGGAATTAAGGTATTTGGCGCTATTATAACGATTTTGGGCGGAATTTTGGTTATTTTTTAATCTGTGATTTTTTGATTTATTACTTTTTTGTTACATTTTTACAAAAGTCTTTGAATTAATATTCTTATAGTGTAAATTATTATTGTAAGAGTTATGGTAACTTTACGAAACTTTGTTCGCATTTTGAAACCTGCTTTTACAAGGCGTTTTGAAGATTATTATTCGGTGATTAATTGTATGTTTTGAATTATGATTAGTTGACGAATTAAATATTCTTGAAAATGCTGGTTGTTGATTTTACATAATTTACCAAAGATAAAATATTAATTAAAGGAATGAAATTGTAAATGGGAAAAATATTAAATAGATTGATTAAAACTATTGCAGTAGTTTCTCTTTTAATGTATGCTTTTTTTGTAATGGTAGATCAAGAATCTGCTTTTAAGAAGTACGATGAAGAGTTAAGTGACTATAATAACATGATTGCAGAGCAAAATATAATTCACGAACAGTTACTTAATACTCGTAATCAGATTTCTTCAGAGAAATATATTGAAGAAGTTGCTAGAGAAAAATTAGGGTTAGTAATGCCAGATGAAGTTGTTTTTATAGATGCAAATTTGTAGTTGTAAGACAAGTTTATATTGATTAAGCAGTATCCCTATTTGTTTTTTAGGGGTACTTTTTATTTTGTTTTGGATTTATGCATATACTCTATTAGGTAATGAGTAGAGTGAATGCTTAAATTATAAATTATAAGGGAGGAAGTTTAAAATGAACCTAAGAAAATTTTTACTTGGATTTGCTTTTGTTATGCTTATGACAACATTATTTGGCTCAAATAGTTCATATGCCGTAAGCAAGTTCAGCAAAGCAAAAAAAGAATTAGTTGCTAAGGTTGAATCTTTAGCTGAAGACAGCGGAGACAAAGCTGTTGCTAATGAATTAAAAGAAAAATTAACAAAAGACGAAGAAAAAGTTGAAGATAAATTAATCGCTGAGAAGACAAGCGGAGAAGAAAAAGCAAGTAAAGAAGAGCCAGCTAAAGAAGCAGAAAAAGTAGACGCTGAAGAGCCAGCAAAAGAAGCAAAAAAAGCTAGTGGTGAAGAGCCTGCTAAAGAAGAAAAGGCAAGCGAAGACGAGCCAGTTAAAGAAGAAAAAGATGTAAAAGAAGAGCCTGCGAAAGAGGATGAGAAAAAAGCAGAGCCAGAGAAAAAGACAGATAAAAAAGCAAATGCTCTTATTAAAGACATAGACGAAGATGACTGGTATTTCGATTACGTTGAAGATGCTGTTGATGAAAAACTTATGGAAGTTAATTCTAAGAATGAGTTTAAACCAATGGAAACTACAACAAAAAGAGATGTAGCAGTAGCACTTTATAGAATCGCTACAAGAGACGATAAAAAAGCAGATGAAAAAGAAGTAGACGCTTATGAATGGGCTTCAAAACATAGCATTATGAAGACAAGAGATAATGCTGATGACGAAGTAACTAGAGAAGAAGTTGCAAAGTATGTATACAGATATGCAAGAACTATTGAAGGTGAAAAACTTACAGTAGAAGAGAAAGCTCGTAACAAGAAACTTTCATTCAAAGATGAAGGCGATATTTCTACAGATGCTCATGAAGCTATGATTTGGTGTAGCCTAAATAAAGTATTCATTGGTAGACCAGATAATACTGTTGATCCAATTACTGAGGCTACAAGAGCTGAGTCTGCAACTGTTTTTGTTAGATTAAATGATACTTTTGCTAATGCAAAATAAAATCAAATATTTTTATAATTAAAAAATAATAATTAGCTAATTATAGCACCGCTTTACTTGAGAGCGGTGCTTATTTTTATATAATAATGCTCGCCATGGATCATAGTATGCATTCGTAGCGGCGCGACTCACGTGCGCCATGGCTATAAATATCAAAACTAAAAGAACAGTGTTCGGGTATAAATGTTATATATTAAAAAAGAGGTCGCCCGCCTATAAGTTGGAAATTTTGCTTC
>JAEEYG010000120.1 GCA_016291695.1 Clostridia bacterium
CAAATAAATTTTAGTCTTTTTATAATATCTTCTTCATGAATTCTCCCAAAGTCAAACCTTAAGCAACGCGAAAGAATAGTCTCCGGTAGCTTTTGAGGTTCTGTAGTTGCAAGTATAAAAATAACATGTGCAGGCGGTTCCTCTAAAGTTTTTAGAAGAGCATTAAACGCGCCCGTAGAAAGCATATGAACTTCATCTATTATATATACTCTATATTTTCCTACCGTTGGAACAAATTCAACTTCCTCACGAATGTCTCTTATATTATCTACACCATTATTTGAAGCAGCATCCATCTCTATAATATCTGAAAGATTTCCACTAATTGCTTCTTTGCAAACCTCACATTCGTTGCATGGTTCACCATCCTTCAAGTTAGGACAATTAACCGCCCTAGCTAGTATCTTTGCAGTAGATGTTTTTCCGCTTCCTCTACCACCACTAAACAAATATGCGTGCCCAATCTTGTTGTTACTTATTTGATTTTTTAGTACTTTAACTATGTGGTCTTGCCCCACAACTTCCGAAAACTTAAGCGGTCGATATTTCCTATACAATGCTATATATGACATATACGCACCTCCTATTAAGAGCAATATTGCTTAGAAAGCTCTCAATTCAACCGAATTATACACTTTTTATAAGGCCAGTACAATAGGATGAACAGCAAAAAGAGACACACTTATATGAATGGTAGCACAAAGCTCATCGCTTATCGTTGCTTCCTTCCGGATCTGGCGAGGTTCACGTTTATGCCCTTGCCACCACTCATATAAATGTGTCTCTTTATATTTAAATCTGTATTCAAATAATAGCACCAAAATCTCTATTTGTAAAGCTTTTTTAATTTTCTCTTCGCTTCCAGAACTTGAATTTGAAAAGACTAAATAGCTTTTTAAGCTTTGTAATGATTGAACTTTTGTAAGTAACCATGCTAAGGTGCTCAGATTTATGTTCCATATAATCAATATAATATAGTTCAGCTTCTTGCTCCGTGGCAATTCTTGTCCCATTTATGAAGAACACACCATTGTCATTAACTGTAATATTAAGTGTATATTTGCTCTCCCTAGAGACTGTGATAATCCATTCAACAAGTCCTTTTTCGCTAGCATATATATTAGAATACTTTGATATATTCTGAGAAAATGCTTTCATTATTTCTTTTGGAACTTTTTTGTTGCAAACTTCACTAACGATATCTTTTTTGTTCTTAGTATTAATAACATTCCTATAGAAATGATAAACATCCATCATATGTGACTCAAACGCCTTTGCGGTTGTCTCATCATTAATAGCAATGTTTGTATTCTTAAGAGTAATTCCCTCATCTGCAACGTAGAATTTACAGTCAAAATATGAAATCATAGTGCTAAGAACAGCAATCATTCTTTTGTCACTACCAAGTCCAAGGCAAGTATGAAAGTTATTTATGAAGTTGGACTTATTAAGTTTAAGATTAATGAACAAATCGTATGCATCAAATAATTTTTCGTAAGTAATTCTAGCCTCATCTTCGCTTCTAAAACTATAGCCAATTGGATTTAATATAAACTCATCTCCAGAAACATTCTGAAGTTCAATACCGCACTTTTCATATTTAGAGAACCTCATTAGTTCCTTGATGTAGTCGTCATTTGGAATGTATTGAGCAGGAATTAAATAAGGTTTATCTTGCTTTGTTGTAAGGTACCACACGTACTTTCTGAATAGCTTTTCATCAGCATCTACCAAATATCTTCGACCATCATTTGTTTTAAAGTAAAACTTTAATAAACATTTTGAAAGTTTTTGAAGAAGAATATCATATGCAACTATGTTTCTTGGAAGTGCCGCTTTATATAGTAAAATATAGGTGTTCATCCATCTAGGTTCGTTTAAGTTATTGTCAAGAATTGCATGCAAATTAGAGAATCGTAATTCAACATATTCTTTTTGCATTATAGAGCAAAGGTATCTTTTTTCTGCCTTAAGATACATTGCATTTGACATTAACATCACCACCTTAAAAAAATTATAATACAAAGATTTTGGTTTTACTATACAAATTTAACAAATATTTAAAAAAACTTTAACATTGGCTGCAATTCGGTTGTATCTAGCTTTTTAATCGTTTAATTAGTTGCCTAAATAAAAATTATCTTGACTTTTTTTAAAGAAAGTATTGCATTATTTCAACTTATTCTGTATATTTTAGTTATACTAAAGAATTTAGTTAGTATTATTACTTCTAAATAGTGTACAAATGAAAGGGGGGCATTCAGATGCCAGTAGCTAAAAAAGCAACAAAGAAAGTAGTTGCTAAGAAACCAGCAGCTAAGAAAGCAGTTGCTAAAAAACCAGTTGCTAAGAAACCAGTTGCTAAAAAAGCAGCAGCTAAGAAACCAGCAGCTAAAAAAGCAGTTGCTAAAAAACCAGTTGCTAAAAAGCCAGTTGCTAAAAAAGCAGCAGCTAAGAAACCAGCAGCTAAGAAGACAGTTGCTAAACCAGCAGCTAAAAAGGTTGCTAAAAAGAAATAATTCATTTTTAGTACGACAAAAAAGAATCCCAAACATATCGTTTAGGATTCTTTTTTTATGTTTTTTATTATTTTGAATTTTCTAAAATGCTAACTAGGGTGTTCTCAAATGCAGAAATGTCTTTTTTAGATATTCCTTTAAATAGTTTGTCATTAACTTCTTTTAGGATTCTTCTGCATTGCGTTGCGGCTTGCTTTCCTTGAGCACTAATGTACACTTTGTTATTCTTAAGATTGCCATCTTCATGAAATCTTTCAATATAGCCAAGTGCTTCTAGCTTGTTAAGTCTCTCACTCATTGATGAGTATCTTACATTAAAATAATTTGCCAAGTCCTTTTGCGTACTTCCTTCATTATCCTTGATAATAAGAAGCAGTTGAGCTTGGCCTTTAACTAGGCCATATTTTTCAAGCTTTTTTTCTACTATTGTGTAGAAATTCTGTGTAATCTCTCTAAAGTAGTCGTTCATGTCTCTTTCCATTTTCATCACCCACAATTAGTATACTAATCAAGGTCTTTAAAGTCAATAGCACGCTATTTTCTGTTTCTAAGTTCCTTAAAGAATTCTTTTATCATGGCCTCACACTCATTACTAAGAGCTGACTCTTCATAGCTTACAGTATGATTGCACAGTTCAGAATCTAGCATTTTTAATTTAGATACAACAGCACCACTTTTTAAGTCTGGTGCACCAAAAACTACTTTCTTAATTCTGCTATTTAATATCGCTCCAGCACACATTGGGCATGGCTCACAGGTAACATACATAGTGCAGTCATTCAAGCGCCATGCATCTAACTTTTTGCATGCCTTCTTAATCGCTAAAAGTTCAGCATGTGCAGTGGCATCCTTTTTTATCTCGCGAAGATTATGAGCTCTAGCAATAATTTTATCATCTTTAACAATTACTGCTCCTATTGGAACTTCTTCAATCTCAAGAGCCTTTTTAGCTTCTTTTATTGCTACTTTCATATATTTATTTTCTGGCTTTTCCATATTATCACCTCGAATAGATAATAAATATAAAACCACTAACAAAAAGCTAGTGGTTTCATGGCGTCACCGAGAGGATTTGAACCTCCGACCTATCGCTTAGGAGGCGATCGCTCTATCCAACTGAGCTACGATGACATATAAAGGTGCTTTACGCACCAGTTATTTACTCTTCTTTTCCGTTTAACTTTTCAAGAATGTCTAAAACATCTATTCCATGAACCATGCATGCTTCTTCTAAAGTTTCTCCAGCAGATGCAGGACAACCTAAACAGTGCATTCCAGCTTCTAGCAAAATCTCAGCATATTCTGGATGCTTTTCAAGAATCTCGCCAATTAACATATCTTTATCTATCATTTTATTCCCTCCTAATTTACCACTTTTTTCTATTTTATTCTATTTTTTTACACTTCAATAGACATACATCAAAGCATTGTGTATACTTCGCATTGAAAGGTGGTGAAAACAATTTGAGTTTTAAAGCTAAGTATTTAGTATTTATCATCTTGGCTATTATAGCATCCGTGATTTTAAGGTTTGTACTCTCTGTCGACAACAAGCAAGTCATTATGTTAGTTCTATTTATATTCAATATTGTACTAACGTCGTATATCATTTACTCCTCTTTTGAACTAAACATCCTACACGAGCGACAGGGATCAAAACTTGCTTTAACCAAAGAAAAACTAAATACTAAATTCTAAACCCAATTTAGCGCATGAAAGCATTATACACTAAAATCGCGTTCATTTCAACAGCTTTAGTCTTCATACTTCTACTAAATTTCGTCCTTTTTTCAGATATCCTAACTACTTCATCAACTTCTATATGCTTATTTGATGGCTACAAGATAGAGCTATCTGAACCTACATGGGGCATTCTTAAGCTCGGATACATTGCCACAATGCTAGTGTCAACGGCATTCTTGTCTAACTTCTTTCTTTCAAAACAATTCATTCAGATTAAGTCTAATCCCCCAATTAGCCAGAATAATCCAGTTTGCAATGATACCCTAAAGCTTATTATAGGAAGTTCTCTCTCTACTGGCGAAGAAATCATAATACCTGAAAAAGGGTTATATCAAAACCTTTTAATTACAGGGACTATCGGAACAGGAAAGACTTCTTCAGCCATGTACCCCATTTTACTTCAACTCATGAAAGCTAATGTTGGAATGCTTATTCTTGACGTTAAAGGCAATTTTTACAAAAAGGTTCTGGAATTGAACCAATTTTTCAAGAAAAATGTAATCGTGATAGAGCTTAATGGAAAATACAAATATAATCCACTCCACAAACCGAATTTAAAGCCTTCCGTTATCGCCAATCGACTTAAAACCATACTGACGCTGTTTTCTAATCAAAATGTATCTGATACATATTGGCTCGATAAGGTTGAGGCTTACCTTACGGAATGTATTAAGCTATGCAGATTATATAATAACGGCTATGTTACATTCACAGAACTTCATAAACTAGTTAATAATACTACATATTTAAGCGACAAATTAAAAATAGTAAAAGAACTATTTCTAAGCAACAAACTTAGCAAGTCCGAAAGCTATGACTATAGTACATTAATTGATTTCTTTCAAAACGAGTATTCTTCTCTAGATAGCAAAGTATTGTCTATCATTCAATCAGAGATAACTCGTATAACACAAATTTTTGTGTCAGACAAAGATGTTTCCCATACATTCTGTCCCCCTCTCAATGAATTAAATTTCCTTACTTTTTCCCTAAATAAAGATGATATTGTCGTTTTAAATATGAATGTTGCCGAATACAGAAATTTATCAAGAATAATAGCAGCATACTTAAAGCTTGACTTTCAGTCAGAAGTACTTATTCGCCTTTCTAAAAATGATAGTTATTCCCCAGTAGCTTTTCTATGCGATGAGTACCATGAGTATGCAACCGAAAATGATGCAGACTTTTATGCACAATCCAGAGAAGCAAAATGTATCAATATTGTATCAACTCAGAGCTACTCTTCATTACTTAAAGCGCTAAAAGACCAGAACGTGGCAAAAGTAACAATTCAAAATTTAGTGAATAAAATCTGGTTTCGAACTGATGACATGTTTACTATAGAAGAAGCACAAAAACAACTCGGAAAAGAAGACAAAACAAAATATATAAAAAGCATTTCTGAAAACGCAAAGGAAACAAAATACAGTTATATCTTAAGATCCTTTAGGTCCGAGAATTCAAACATCTC
>JAEEYG010000016.1 GCA_016291695.1 Clostridia bacterium
ATTCTTTCAATAGACGAAAAAATAAGAAGTTATATTCATGACGAGATTGATGTAAATAATGATTGCTCAGTAGGTATGCATGGAGCAAATGTTGGAACAGATGGAAATATTTACCCGTGCATGCAGTTTATGTATAAAGATGAATATATTATAGGAAACTGCCAAGAAGGTATAAATAATGAAAAGCAAAAGCTAGTGCACGATGAATTAAAACAAGAGGTAGAGCTGTGTAAAGAATGCTCACTTAGAAGACGTTGCAATCACACTTGTTCTTGTATAAATCGTGCAATGACAGGCGACGGAAAGACTGTATCGCCATTTACGTGCGAATTAGAAAGATTATTGATTGATACTTCAGACGAAATTGCAGAGGCGTTATATAAAGAAAAAAATCCAGTTTTTATACAAAAGTTTTACAATTCGTATTATAATAGAATAGAAGACGAGATACGAGGGGAGTAATCGTAATGGAACTAAAGAAAAGAGAAGAAGTAAGTCAAATAGAATATGCAAAGAAGGATGAGATTTCAACCAAAGAGTTGAAAAAGTTTACACCTCACAAATGGATTGTCGCTAGTGCTGTTGGAGTAGCAACACTTATATATGCTAATCCAAAAAGTTTGCTTGGCAGCATTGGAGTAGTGTTTGGATGTATAACAATTACAGAATCATATAATTATTCATCTGTATGGTATACTTTGAACTCTATAAGCAATAGTTTATTGTATTTAGCATGTATAGTTGGGGCCATTGCATTAATATTCGGGGTAGTTCAGTATATAGATTATATAATCTTGAGTTTTAAGAAGGATTTTAATAAAGAAGAATATAAGAAAAACAGCCAAAAAATGAAAAATTTCATAATTGCATTAATAGTCGGTGCAATTGTGGCCTTCCTCATACATTTTATTCTTGATTATTATATATTAGATATGGAAATTCCTATATTTTTTGAAGGCGGAGTTAAACATAGCTCGTTTGATTCTCCTACAAATGGTATATGGTAATGGTGTCAATTTAGTACTAAAAGGAGTGTAACATCATGATCGAATATCAATTTAAAGAGAAACTAGAAGAAAACGATTACATTCACATAGGTGAAGAATTTGAGAAGTATTCAAATAAAAATGGAGTAACATGTGAGTACAAGCCTTTTTCTTTTGTAGCAATAGATGATGGCAAGCAAATAGGAATAATAACAGGCAACAGTTATTATGATGAAATTCATGTTAGAGATTTAATAGTTGATGAAGAATATCGTCACAACGGAATTGGAAAAGCTTTGATGAATCAAGTGGAAGAATACTTTAAAGGGCAAAACTTTGAAAACATCAACTTAACAACATATGAATTTCAGGCACCTGAGTTTTATAAAAAGTGTGGATTTGAAGTCGAGTATATAAGAGAAAACAAGGATAATCCAAAGTTAAACAAATACTTTCTAGTAAAGCATTTAAGATAAAAAAAGAGCCACCAGTTAAACTGTGAAGTGGTATAAAGAAAGTAGACACAAAAATGTCTACTTTCTTTTTTTGTGTTAAAATTTCTTTATGGAGGTGTAATCAATGGGACGACCAAAAGGTGGCAAAAATAGGTATTGGAGTAAAGAAGAAAAGCTTAGAATTGTTAAAAAGGTGGTTGAAGATAATTGTTCTTCGAAACAAGTAGCAAGAGAAGAAAACATTAATGATGGAATGCTTTCTAAATGGGTAAAGGTATATTTACAACATGGTATAGCAGGCTTAGAAAACAAGAAAAAACCAGGAAATCCACTATCAAAGTATGCCAATAGAAAAGAATTAAGTGAAGTTGAGCAATTAGAGTATGAAAACATGAAACTAAGAATTGAGAATGAACGATTAAAAAAAGGTTACATGATGAAAGGAGATGGTACGTTTGTAGTGTACAAAGGATAAAATATTGGGAATTTGAAATAGTATTAAAATTGAGTACAGAGTTCAATATCAAATCTTTATGTGCATGTATGAATATATCTAGAAGTGGCTATTACAAATGGTTGAAAACGAAGGATATATTAAACAAATATGAAATGAATCGATTACAATTAAGTGAATTAATAGTGGAAA
>JAEEYG010000017.1 GCA_016291695.1 Clostridia bacterium
GCTCCTGGGGGATCAGGAGTTCATTCTCGAGAACTCGGGCTTCAACCCCTTGCCTGTCCTCGTAGACCTTTGCGATCAGCCGCTCGATAGCAGCTTCACGTTCACGCAGTCTCTGGAATTCGGAAAACCTCATCTCAAGACTCACTGGGATACCTCCTTTAAGGATTTATTTCGGAGTTATTCTACCACCTGTGGGGCAAAAAGTCAACACTTATGTCAACAAATAAGATGAAAAACTACCTTCGTAGCGCCGCTACAAAAACTGGACTTATGGGAACGTATAATGTATGATGTATGTATGAGAGGAGAGATATTATGAATAATGTTGAATTTTATAAGTGCGAAATTTGTGGAAATATCATTGAAGTAGTTAAAGGAAATGGAGCTTCTATCACTTGTTGCGGACAAAAGATGACTAAACTTGAGCCAAATACAGTAGATGCTGCAACAGAAAAGCATCTTCCTGCTTATGAAGTTGTAGGAGATGAGATAGTTGTAAGAGTTGGTAGTGTAGAGCATCCAATGACAGAAGAACACTATATAATGTGGGTTGGTTATTTAGCAAATAATGAGTTCACCAAGGTTTCTTTTAAGCCAGGAGACAAAATAGAGGAGCACTTTAAATATGTACCTGGAAGCAAGCTTTATGCATACTGTAATCTACATGGTTTATGGGAGACCAACGTTGTTTAAAATTCTGTTACGGATGTATTACATTTTAGGGATACAATTGAATAAAACGCTCATTTATGGCACTATTATATTAGAGTAAAGCGATTTTTAAGTCTAATAGGAGGTATTGTTATGGCATATGAGAATGGCTATGAAATTGGAAAGAATGTTGGTGGAGTTCGATATGATGAACTTCCTGGCAGAGCTAAGATGATTAGAGACGATGGAAGAGACCTTAACAATAACGTTATTCTAGTATATAAGTCAATTGATGACATGAAAGTTCATTGGCATGGAAGAAGATATAATGAATTTGTTACTAAATTCAATTCATTAATTCCAGGCTTTAATGAAATACTTACTTTATGTGTTACAACTTTACCAGTAGCACTTGAGCAAATAGCTAATAATTATGCAATAGTTGATACTGGAAATAAAATAGTAGCTGTATCTGATGAAGCACCTACACCTGTTCCAGAGATTGCACCATCACCTGATAGTGAATTTAGGTTTATGCAGGGAGAGGTAGAAAACATCAGAACAATGATACTTGGCAAATTCGATATCATGTTAGATATAATGAACAAAATATCTGATGAAATAAATACTCTTCCTTGGAAGAGTGATGCTTCAGAAATCTTTAGAACAAGATTTGAAGCATTAAAGAGTAATGTTGTTAGAAATCTAGAGGACATCAAGACTGAATTTGATAGCACAATAATGACAGTTGCAGAAGAAGTTAGTCATACAGAGACGAATAATTTAAATTAACTAATGACTAGTATATTGTTTGAGATTAAGGAAATGGAAGTAGCAAGGCTAGTTTCATTTCCTTATTATTTATCTATAAATATTTAAAGTACAAAAGAAGGAGATGAATCGCTTGATTGCACAGCTAATAGGTGGCAATTTAATATATAAATCGGTCTTGCCTAATGTTGCAGAAGGCGATTACTGGATCACAGATGAGAATGGCAGAAGACTTGTAAATATTATAGGTAATAATGGAAAATGGAGTTTTAGAAGTAATAGCGAGTCACACATAGTAAACGCTAAAGAAGTTATCTCGGCTAATAATGGCCGTATCTTAGATAGCGATGGGACGTATGAAGTTCCGCTTAGAAACTATGATGTATTTTATTTGAACATCAAAAATGCATCAGGGACTTATGTCTTATATTGCACGCCATCTTATGAGGAATTCACAAGATATGACATGGTGAAAGGCTTTAGTTCAATTGACATTGGTTCTGATGAAAGCGCAGATATTTTCTTTAATAGCATTTTGCTTTCAAAACTTCATGCAAGGATTATCCATAAAGATGGTGAGACACAATTTGAGTGCATAGATAAAGAATATGGTGCATATATTAATGGCGTGAAAGCTTCTAGTAACTGCAAGATTAATAATGGTGACATTATTTTTATCATGGGCCTAAGAATAGTTTCTTTAGGAAACCACCTATTCATAAATAATCCATTAGGACAAGTTAAGATAGGAAATAAGCTTCATAAGAATACTATAAAAGTTGAAGATGTAAATTATGAAGATGATGATAATGATATACAAATATATAGTGAAAAAGATTATTTCTTAAGAAGCCCAAGAATAACTAATATTATTGGACATGAGAAAGTTAAAATAGAAGCACCACCACAAGCCCAGAACCAAGACGGTGTTCCTATTCTAGTAACCCTTGGAACATCAATTTCTATGGGAATGATAACACTAATTAATACTATTTCGACTTTAAGGTCTATTACAAACGGGGAAACTACGTTTCAAAAAGCACTTCCGCAGTTTGCTATCTCAATAGGACTTTTAATATCTATGCTTTTAATACCAGTAATAACCAAAGCGCTTGATAGAAAAAAGAAGAGAGAATACGAGAAGAAGCGTCAAGTAAGGTATAGAGCATATATATCAGAAAAAATAGAGGAGATTAATGAGATTCGCCATAGGCAGAGAGACTTCTTAATTGATAATTATTTGTCTGCAGGACAGTGCAGAAAAATAATTGCTACAAAAGACTCAAGACTATGGGAAAGAAAAAATGATGATAAAGATTTCCTTACAATAAGACTAGGTGTTGGAACAGTTCCTATTGACTTATCGATTGAATATCCAGAGAAGGAATTCTCAATGGATGATGATGAGTTAATGGACATCTTAAACGAAGTTGGACAAAATGAGGGTAATATTCAAGATGCTCCAATTACAATATCATTATGCCAAAAGAATTTGTCAGCAATAGTTATAAAAGATAATTATGAACTAACGAAGAGCTTTTTACAAAGTGTTTTAATGCAATTAATAACTTTCCATAGCTATGATGATTTGAAAATCGTAATGCTTATGAATAAGAATAATTCTGAAGCATGGGAGAGTGCTAAAATCCTTCCACACCTTTGGAATAATCAAAAGCAAGTAAGATTCTTTGCCGATAGTTACGATGATATGAGAGAACTTTCTCAATATTTGGAAGAAGAGCTTAACTATAGAATTGAAAATAGCGAGAAAAACGGCGAAGACATTTATAAATCATTTAGACCATATTATCTAATAATTACGGATGATTATAAAACTATTAGGCACCTTAGCTTTATATCTAAAATGATTAAAACTAAAATCAACTATGGTTTTAGTCTATTGTGCTTGTCTAATAATCTGGTTGACTTGCCTGACGAGTGCAAGACCTTTATTTGCTTAGATGATGATAAAGGCTTTATGTTTGAAAGCGAAATGGCAGAAGAGAGCAAGGTAGACTTTAGATATGCACGCTCAGAGATATACTATTTTGAAGACATTTGTAAAGAGATAGCTACAATCCCTATAAAATATTCTATGTCAGATAAGATGATACTTAGAAATACTATCACTTTCCTAGAGATGTATGATGTAGGGCGTATTGAACAACTTAACGTTTTACAAAGATGGAAGACAAACGATCCAACTAAGTCGCTTGCTGTTCCAGTAGGTGTAGATAGTGCTGGAATGTTAATATCATTGGATATTCACGAAAAGGCACACGGACCACATGGATTAATTGCAGGTAGCACTGGTTCTGGTAAGAGTGAATTTATAATCACATACATTCTTTCACTAGCACTAAACTTTCATCCAAATGATGTAGCACTTATTCTTATAGACTATAAAGGTGGAGGACTTGCTGGTGCTTTCCAAAAAGGAGACATCAAACTTCCACACTTAGTTGGTACAATTACTAATATAGATACTGTCGGATTAAGACGTTCACTTGCATCAATAAAGTCTGAGCTTAGAAGAAGACAGATAATGTTTAATGATGCCAGAAATAAAACTGATGGCGGAACTATAGACATATATAAATATCAAAGGTTATATCATGATGGAATCATAGATAAACCAATTCCACATTTGCTAATAATATGTGATGAGTTTGCAGAGTTAAAGCAACAACAGGAAGAATTCATGAATGAATTAATTTCTGTAGCCAGAATTGGTAGAAGTCTTGGAGTTCACTTAATATTAGCTACGCAAAAGCCTGCGGGAATAGTAAACGACCAAATCAGAAGTAATAGTAGATTTGCTGTATGCTTAAAAGTTCAAGATAAGTCAGACAGTATGGACGTAATTAAAAGACCAGACGCGGCTGATTTAAAAGAAGCAGGACAATTCTACATGCAAGTTGGAAATAATGAGTATTTCACACTTGGTATTGCTGCATGGTCTGGCGCACTATATTATCCTGCTGATGTTACTAAAAAGAAACTAGATACTTCAATTAAGTTTATATCAAACATTGGTAGAGTTATTAAACAAATTGGTAATTCTCAAAGTGATGCTAAACGCAGCAATGGAGACCAGCTTACAAATATTGTTAAGTACATAGACAGAATAGCTAAGCAGGAAAACATTAAAGTTAACAACTTGTGGGTAGATAGCATTCCAGAAAACATATATGTTGATGAGCTTCGTGACAAGTACAGAATTGGCATTGACAAGGGAATAATAAAGCCACTTATTGGAGAATTTGATGATCCCGATAGTCAAAGACAAGGACCTGTTGAAATCAACTTCACAAATGGTGGTAACTTAATAGTCTATGGAAATGCACATAGTGGAAAAGAAACGTTATTAAGTAGCTTAGTATATGATATTATAGGAACTCATACTGCCTCTGAAGTTAATGTATATATCATGGACTTTGGAACGGAGTCATTAAAGGTATTTAAAAATGCTCCACAAGTAGGAGATGTCGTATTTGCAAGTGATGACGAAAAAATAAGCAGGTTGTTTGAAATAATAACTAGAGAGATTAGAAGCAGGATAAGCATTTTATCTGACTTTGGCGGAGATTATGCAATGTATATAAACTCTGGCAAAGAAAACATGCCTTTAATACTAGTCATTATTAACAACTATGAATCGTTCCAAGAAAACTATCAAAACAAATATGATGACTTATTCCTAACAGTTACAAGAGAAGGCCTAAAAGTAGGAATTAGATTTGTGGTCACAGCTAGTGCATTTTCTGATTTAAGATACAGGCTTACTCAAAACTTTGAGCAGAAAGTATCCTTACAATTGTCGAGAGATGAAGATTACTTTAGCATTTGGGACGGAATAGGAAAGAAGAGGCCATCAAAAATATTTGGTAGAGGACTAGTTAGAATTGAAAACATTTATGAAATGCAGACTGCTAAAATTTGTAAGCCAGAATTGTTTAATGAAGTAATCAAGTTAAAGGTTGAAAGGCTAAAGCAAACAGCAGATACATTTGCTAAACATATTCCAAGTTTACCTAGCGAAGTTAATGCAGATGATATTTCTTATGAATTAGAAGGACTATCTAAAGTACCAATTGGTGTTATTAAGAAGACACTTAATGTATATTCTTTCAATTTCACTAAGAGCATTATAAATCTTGTGTCTTCTAAAAATATTGAAAGCATTGGAAAATTTATCAGCGAGCTTATTAAGGAATTAGAAAGCGATAGAGGTATTGAAGTTCAGCTATTTGATATTGATGGATTTATAGAGAATAAAGATTTGGAAACAATGAAAAAAGAGTATGCTTCATTTAAAGATGGAATTGCTAAAGATGAGAAAAAGAGTAGGTTATGCATTATACTTGGAATCGATAAATTCATCAGTAATATAGCTTCTGATTTTGAACAAACGCTTTCTAAAGCAGAGGAATCTAAAAACACATTTTTCATTATTGCAGACAATGCTGCTAAAATTAAAGTTCATGAATATGATCCTTGGTACAAGAAGTTTACATCAAAGGATAATGGTATTTGGATTGGAAACGGAATGGGTGAGCAGTTTATTATTACAACGGAGCAATCTTTTGCAGAATTTAGAAATAATTATGGCAAGAGCTTTGGATATGGAGTTTCAAATTGCGAAGCTACATTAATCAAGGTTCTTGGAATTTACGATGATGAGGAGGAGCTATGAATCAAATATTAGTTAAGATTTTTATCCCTAGCATCGAGAAAACGTATGAAGTTTGGATTCCACCTCAGAAAAGAGTCTACAATCTAATAGTATTATTAGTGAAGGCAATTTCCGAGTTGAACGACAATTCATATAATCCAAAAAACATGCCAATGCTTTATGACAGAATCTCAAGTGAAATGTATGATGTTTCTGCCACTGTGGCTGAAACTACTATAAGAAATGGCATGGAATTAGTACTTATATAGGAAAGTTTTTGATTGACAGTATACCTAACGTATACTGTCAATTTGATTTTAGGTGATTTATATGGTATAATACATAGTTACTAGTGATATGTTATTCTAGTTGTTATGTAGAAATGCGAGGGTGGGCCTAAAAATCCACTAAAAGGGCACATCGATGAAGTTTCTGGGTAGATGCTTGCGACGCCCAGTCGTGGGTGCTATCTGGGAGTATAGAGTTAAGGGCGATCCACAATGGCATGTGGGCGTGGACCCTTTTCTCACGGAGACGGGCGCTTTTATTGCATAAACCATTAAAAATACAGCATGAAGTGTCTGGAAAAACCTGCAAGGCTATGATTCACTTAATGGAAGAATTTTAGTACACAGTGTAGCCTTCCTTGAGTGGAATTGGTGGATTTAGATTCTAAGTGAAACCAATTTTGCAAAAGAGGATAACCATTTCTATTAGTAACTTGAGGAAATCTCCTAGAACATTTGAAAAAGGTATGCTTAGGATTGAGGTATGGACTAAGTGGTAGTTTAGACTCATTCGTGGTGACACTATGATACTTCCTTTAAAGGGGAACCGCTGAGATGGCGATATCTTAGCAGGAAGTAGGGAAATCCATCTAAACCTAAGCCATAGAATTGACTAAGCATACTATCACTACTCTTAAATATTTAACAAGTTATGAAGACGGAAAACTTGGTTTTCCGCCTTTTTGGAGGATTATGAGTAAAAAAGCAAATAAAAAGGACCATATAAACCAAAGAAAGTGGCTTGCCATTATATTTGTTAGTACATTTGCCCTTTCAGCGGTTTTTAATATGTTATCAACTGAATTGGTCGAAAATGTTAATAATATTATAATCTCAGCTGTTCTTTTGGTATTTGTAGTAGCAGTAGGAATTTGTTTTGACCTTATTGGAACAGCAGTTACAGCTGCATCTGATGTGCCGTTTCATGCTATGGCATCAAATAAGAAAAAAGGGGCTAAAGAGGCTCTATTATTAATAAAAAATGCTGATAGGGTGGCAAATGTATGTGCTGACGTAATCGGAGATATCTGTGGTGTACTATCAGGAGCTATATCAGCCTTAATTGCTGGAAACGTGGCAAAAATGCTAGGGCAAAAGGATATCACTCTAACAACGCTATTAGTAACGGCAACGGTTACAGCCCTTACAGTGTGGTCAAAAGGACTATTTAAGCAGATTGCAATCAAAAATAGTACACGAATAATAAGCTTTGTAGGTAGGGTTATATCTATTTTTCATTTTAAAAGTAAATAGTTAATACGTTTTAGTTTGAGAAATGTTTAGAAGTATATTGCGTTATGTAACCTTTGCGTGATATAATAATTGAGGAGCCAAAATAAATTTTAGGAGGGAGACTTGGGTGAAATACTCTATGAGCGTTCCCTGCAAGGTGGCTTACCGGACTTTGGACCAGCTATCAACGACGTTGCACCAGAACATAGAAGCAACCCTGGTCGGAGATGATCCTTTTTCTAGGTATGTTCCGTGGAATAATCATGCAGAAGGAAGAAAGAGGGTGGCCCTACTTGGAAAGGTGTGTAAAGCTTATTCACCGGTAAGGCACTATTTCTTTTCTGATCAGCCTGTGGGCTACATGGTCTCTTGGGTGAAAAACAGGATTAGTAAACTCGAGGGGCAACTTACTCAGGTATCCATGTTCGACCAAAGGTCTGAAGTGGAAGAACTCGAGGATATGAAAGGACTTCTTCGGGCACTTGAAAACCCGTGGAAGTACTTCGAAGAGATGTATTAAAAAGAAAGCCGGCAATGCCGGCTTTCTTCACGTTTATCGAATTTTTCGTTTCTTCAAAACGTTTCACAAAAAGGACAAAAACTTCAAAAAAATTCAAAAAATAGTTGACATAGTATATACATTATGTTATCATACCACTCGTTGAGGAAAGTTGTTTCCCCGCAAGTGCTGAATAGTTTGCGGGGCCGCTGTCCCCGCTTACGTAGTAGGCAAGAAAAATGGGGACAATGGCTTCAGCTTCATGGGATGTAGCTTGATGATCAGCAGCTAGTGCAAGGCTGACTGGAAAGTCATCAAGTAGGTAGGCAAAAGTGCTCCTACCTCATGTGAAAAAGCATGTACAAGCACGTTGCCAAAAAAAATGGCAATCACCATGAAAATAAGCGCTGTTATCGGAGGGTGGGGACCCGGCCACGAGCATGTAGGACAGAAGCAGGTCTGCATGGTGAGATCTCGTGGTTTTAACAAGGTCGCGAGAGCGACCGAAGTCGTGTAGGCACAAAGCTGGCACGCCACAAGATAAGCCCCAACAGCCGGCCAGGGAATTGCACCCCTGGCTTTTTTTTTGCTCTTTGAACTTTTGGGGACACGACAATTAGGATCGTTTTTCGACCCTGACTGTCGTGTCCCCAAAAGGTTAAAAAAAGTTTCAAAAAATAAAAAAAAAGCTTGCATTAAAACAAACAACACCTTATAATAGAAATCGCTGTGATAATGCGATGATGTGGAATGTGGCTGCCAAATAGGCAGGGAACTTTCACGGAGTATGTCCGATTTAAAACCGGGCGACAAGGGTAGTTTGACGCTATTTCCCCAGGTTTATTTCCTGGGTTTAAATATGGGTGCTTGCGAAACACCCGGTTGCGTTGTTAATGACTTTTGTCGGAGGTAAATATTTATTTTTAAGGAGGGTAAATATAATGCCAAAAACAAAAAAAGTAGCAGAAGTAGGTAAAGAGAGAATCAGAATTAGACTTAAAGCTTTTGATCATGTTGTTTTAGATCAGTCTGCACAAAAAATTGTAGATACTGCTAAAAAGACAGGCGCTGAAGTTTCAGGACCAATTCCACTACCTACAAAGAAAGAAATCGTTACAATTCTTCGTTCTCCACACAAGTACAAAGATTCAAGAGAACAATTTGAAATGAGAACTCATAAGAGAGTTATCGATATTCTTTATCCTACTAATAAGACAACTGAAGCTCTTATGAAAATTGAGCTACCAGCTGGTGTAGAAGTAGAAATCAAATAGCAGTTTTTTCGTGATCATGTTCATATAGAATATGAACCAATAATCTAGGAGGTAAATTTTAAAATGAAAAAAGGAGTTTATGGCAAAAAGCTTGGTATGACACAAATATTTACAGAAGCTGGCCTTGTAGTGCCTGTTACTGTTATTGAAGTTGAACCTTGCGTTGTTATCAAAAAGAAGACAGTTGAAACAGATGGCTATACAGCACTTCAAGTTGCAACTGGCGAAGTTAAAGAAAAACAAATGAACAAGCCTATGAAAGGCCAATTTGACAAAGCTAATATTGCTTACAAAAAATATATCAAGGAATTAAGACTTGATAATATAGATGAATACAATGTTGGTGATGAAATCAAAGCTGATGTATTTGCAGCTGGAGATTTCGTAGATGTTCAAGGAATTTCTAAAGGAAAGGGATTCCAAGGCGTAATCAAACGTCATGGACAACACATTGGACCAAAGGGACATGGTTCTATGTATCATAGAAGACCAGGTTCTATGGGACCAACATCTAGCCCAGGAAGAGTATTCCCAGGAAAGAAACTACCAGGACATACTGGTAAAGACACAGTTACAGTTCAACATCTAGAAGTAGTTAGAGTTGATATGGATAAAAACGTTATCCTTATTAAAGGAAGCGTACCAGGATATAAAAACAGCTTACTTAGAATCAAAGATTCTTGCAAAAGCGCTAAATAGATGAAGGGAGGATGAGTTAAATGCCAAAAGTTGATTTATTAAACATGGAAGGTAAAAAAGTTGGCGACATCGAACTTCTTGATTCTATATTTGGGGTAGAAGTTAATGAATATGCTATGCATGATGTTGTTTTAAATTACCTAGCAAATCAAAGACAAGGTACACAAAGTACTAAGACAAGATCAGAAGTTTCTGGTGGTGGTAAGAAACCATGGAAACAAAAAGGTACAGGTAGAGCAAGACAAGGTTCTATTAGAGCTCCACAATGGATACATGGTGGTATCGCTTTAGGACCAAAGCCACGTTCATACAAATATACATTAAATAAGAAAGTTAAGAGACTTGCACTTTTATCGGCTCTTACAAACAAAGCTCAAGAAAACAATGTAATTGTTCTTGATGAACTTAATTTTGATGATATTAAGACAAAGAACATGGCAAAAGTATTAGAAAATGTTAAAGCTGAAAATGCTTTAGTTGTTATTGACGAAAAGAACTTAAATGTTCAACTATCTGCTAGAAATCTTAAAGATGCAAAGACTTGTATCGTTAATACAATCAATACATATAACATACTAAAATACAATAAACTTGTTATTACTAAAGCCGCAGTTAAAAAATTAGAGGAGGTGTACTCATAATGGTTGCAGAAGAAGTTATCATTAGACCAATCATTACAGAAAAAAGTGCTGGTGCACAAGCTCAAGGAAAATACACTTTCAAAGTTAACAAGAAGGCTACAAAAGTAGACGTTAAGATGGCAGTTGAAAAGTTATTTGGAGTTAAAGTTACAAATGTTAACACAATCGTTGTTAAAGGTGCTTTAAAAACTAGAAATGGTAGAAGATACAGAACTTCAGACTGGAAGAAAGCTGTTGTTACTATTGCTACAGAGATTAAACCATTGGCATATAAGTCAAAAGGTGGAAAAGAAGTTAAAGCTTCTAAGAAGTTTAATACAGAAATTAAAGAAGCATCTATGTAATGTCGCAAAGCGACATACAAGTGAAGAGTGAAAAGTGAAAAGTACTATTCACTATTCACTGTTAACTATTCACTAAACTATAGGTTTATGGAAAATGAGGGTTCCACATAACCTGATAAAATATATCCCTCAAATTTAAGGAGAGAAATAAAATGGGAATTAAAAAGTTTAGACCTACGACCCCATCTAGAAGAGGAACACAATCTCTTACTAATGATGAGATCACAAAGTCAACACCAGAGAAATCATTAGTTACAAGACTAAAGAAAAATGCTGGTAGAAACTCTTATGGTAGAATCACAGTAAGACATCAAGGTGGTGGATCTAGAAGAAAGTATAGAATCATTGATTTCAAGAGAAAGAAAGTTGATGTTTCTGCAAATGTTGTTGCAATCGAATACGATCCAAACAGAAGTGCAAACATTGCACTTATCGAATATGAAGATGGCGACAGAGCTTATATACTAGCTCCTATCGGATTATCAGTTGGAGACAAAGTAATATCAAGCAATCAAGCTGATATTAAGCCTGGTAACTGCTTACAAATTTCAAACATTCCAGTAGGTACATTAATTCATAATATTGAATTAAAACCTGGAAAGGGTTCTCAATTAGTAAGAAGTGCTGGTCTTTCTGCTCAGCTTATGGCTAAAGAAGGCAAATACGCACACGTAAGACTTCCTTCAGGAGAAATGAGACTTATTTCTGTTGATTGTAAAGCTACAATTGGTCAAGTAGGAAATACAGACCACGAAAACGTTAAATTAGGAAAAGCTGGAAAATCAAGATGGCTTGGTAAGAGACCAGAAGTTAGAGGTTCTGTAATGAATCCTAACGATCACCCTCATGGTGGTGGTGAAGGTAAATCACCAGTTGGACGTCCAGGACCAGTTACTCCTTGGGGTAAACCAGC
>JAEEYG010000121.1 GCA_016291695.1 Clostridia bacterium
AAATTTGTTAGCATCCACAGACTTTACTAAGGCTTCAGGAAGCTCATTAAATACCATGAATAATGATACATCTCCACTACCTTTAAAATAGCATGTGTTTTTTCCTGAAAGTGCCGTGTAAATGATTGCTAATGAATGGTCCGTATGTAAATCATCAAGTCTTATTTTTTTCGGCAAAAGTTCGCTTAGCCCATATTTTTCTATGTTTTTATAAGCATCAAGTAAAGCTCTTAAATGTTCTTCCGGTATTCTTTCTAAATCAGCGTTAAACCACTTGCCATCTGATTTTGATGTTGTTCCTATAAAGCTCACATCAAATTTCTTATCATCTATTAATAACTCTCCCTTGGTAATATCAACATTCCATCTTTGATAGTTTCCAAGATACTCTTGAAATTCTATTTGATTAGAATAAACCTTGCCAATACATACTGATAGTAATTCTTCAAAATCGTTTGTGTTTGATAAATAACTCATAATCTTATCCATGTTATTATTGTCCATATCAATACCTCTCTTCAAAATTATCTTCAAATAACATTATAGCATAATAATTAGCATATTAAAAAAACATTAAATCATTGCATTTAATCCTTACCTAAACTAAAATTATAATAAGAAATAAGGAGGGAAATTATGCGAAAATTATTATTCTTAATTGCAACATTTATAATTATTTCAAGTTTTTGTGCTGTTCAGGCCGCTTCTTCTTTTAGTGATTTAGATTCTACTCATTGGGCATACACAGTTATAATGAAGTCTACCAACAAGGGCGTAATAGCCGGATACCCGGACGGAACATTTAGGCCTAGTAGACAAGTAACAAGAGCGGAATTTGCAAAGCTATTAGTCATTGCTGCCGACCTTGAAGAAATGAGTGGTGCTTATTATAACGACGTTGGGCAAGATCATTGGGCTTACAATTATATTAATATGATAAGTAACTATATGTTACCATGTGGAACAAATTTCCGCCCTGATGACCCAATCACCAGAGAAGAAGTAGCATATACAATCGTAAACGCTGTTCGTCTTGATAATTCAACATACAAAGAAGCAACTATTAATAGATTCTACGACAAAGATCAAATCACTCCTGGCATGGAAAAGTATATTATCATAATTGCAGATAACGAAATCATGGTGGGCAATCAAGATGGTACATTTAATCCAAAAGGATACCTTACAAGAGCCGAAATAACACAATTGCTATTTAACATTTCTAAGAAATTTAATATCGAATCTGATACTATTGTTGATTATCCAGTAGCTGAAGACTTAGTTTATAATGGCCTATCTCAACATATCAATGCCGGCAAAGGGTATACTTTCCAAGGTAATTTCCGTGGAAAAGAGCCTGGCGAATATACAGCCGATGTTGTATTAATAACAGGATATAGATGGGTAGATGGAACTAAGAACAATCGTCAAGTTACATGGAGGATTGTCAAAGCTACTCCAAAGCTAATTGTTGAAAAATCTGCATCTGTTAAAGAAGAAAAGAAAAAGACTATCTCGTATAAATATGATGGTGATGGAACAATTGATGTCCAAATATCATCACCAGAAATTGCAAATATTGAATTAGACTCACAAAAGAAAACAATCACTATTACTGGTATAACATCAGGTTATGCTACTATAACAATAGCATCTTCTGAAACTGCTCATTATAATTCAATTTCAGATACAATTAGTGTTGAAGTAACTAGTAAATATGCTATGAATTAAATATATGCAACACAAAAAGCAGCCTTCTGCTACTGACGCAGAAGGCTGCCCTTTTTCACTTTTTTTCTTCTTCGGAGAGGCGAATCCTCTCCTTGAGGAACCGCTTGAGGTCGTCCCCCATTTCCTCATCCGCGAGCCCAAGGAGAATCTCTTCGAAGCTCGTGAGGTACAGGCGGCCAAGTTCGTGGTGACCACCCCAGCTGGTCCAGAGAGTCAGGAGACCGTAGTGGTTAACCGTCCCCCAGGCCTCGTACTCGCCAGTGTGATTTTGGTACTCGTAGATTGAGAATTCCTCGCTCCCGATAGGAACACGAATGTCCTTGCAGGCCTCGTAGCCCTTCTCCGCGAACTCAACAAGCTCGATAACCTCCGGCAGGCCCTTCAGAACATCCAGCGAAAACCCATTGTTCCGCAACACCTCGAGCATCTCTTTCAGCCTCTCCATGATTTTCCCTCCTAATAGTCGTCGATGCAGCACACGTTGTTCCCGGGATAATTGATAGTCCTTTTACCGAAAGAAATTATATCACAAGTTTACATAAATGTAAAGACTCTTTTAAATTCTATTCGACAATCTTACTCCATTCTTCAAATAAAGCCTCATTCCTAGCCTTTAATTCAGTAATTTTATTAGATACTTCAAGCGATTTTTCATAGTCAGAGCCAATTTCAGGCAAAAGTGACAACTCATCTAATTTTGCAATTTCAGCTTCATTTTTCGCCATTTCCTCTTCTATTTTTTTGATTTGATTTTGTCTTTTTCGCTCTAAAGCTTCTTTCTCCTTTTTCTCTTTATAAGCGGTGTTCTTTGACTTTACTTCTTTAACTGTTTCCTCAAGAACATCATTTTGAATGTAAAAATCATAATTGCCTTTAAACTCTTTGGCACCTGTCTTTTCAAGCTTATAAATCCTGTCTGCTAACTTATTAATAAAATATCTATCATGTGACACAATAAGCATTGTTCCCTCGTAGTCTTGCAAAGCGTCTTCTAATGCCTCTCTAGATAGAATGTCTAGGTGATTAGTAGGTTCATCAAGTATTAAAAAGTTTGACTCAGAAAGCATTATTTTAAGAAGCGAAACCCTTGCCTTCTCTCCACCGCTTAAATCTTTTATTTCTTTAAAGACATCTTCTCCTTTAAATAAGAAAATTGCAAGAGCCGATCGAATCTCAGTATTTGTAAGCTCTGGGCGAAAGTCTTTTATATAATCAAATACAGTTTGGTTATTTGATATTTCATCACCCGTTTGACTATAATATGCAATCTTTTGATTACTTCCTATAGAATAACTTCCGTCACTAGCCAGTTCTTTTCCAAGAAGGATTTTAAGAAGTGTTGTTTTTCCGCATCCATTTGGTCCAACTATGAAAACTTTTTCTTGCTTTAGTACATTCATATTTACATTTTCAAAGAGCTTTTTGTGTTCAAAGCTTTTGGATAAATTGTTCGTAACTACCACTTCTCTATTTCCACCAGAAACAACTTTGAATTTGAATTTCATTTTTTCCATTTCATCGTCTGGCTTCACAAGCGTACTTTCTAGTCTATCTATAGATTTTTGTTTAGAGCGTATAGTTACATAGTTGCGCTCTTGATTCCATCTTTTTTGCTGTTCAATGATTTTTTCAATCCTATTAATCTCTTTTTGCGTTTGGTCAAATTGCCTTTGCAAAGTTTTATTCTTTTCTCTCTTTAGTTCAACATATTTTGAGTAATTACCGCTATATATAGATACCTTGTGGCTTTCTAACTCCATTGTTTGAGTCGTTACTTTATCTAAAAAATACCTATCATGAGATATAACTATATAACTACCTTTGTAATTCTGCAAAAAGTTTTCAAGCCATTCAATTGAACTGATGTCTAAATTGTTAGTCGGCTCATCAAGAAGTAGCAAGTTTGAATCAGAAAATAATAGTTTAGCAAGAATTAACTTTGTCTTTTGACCTCCGCTTAAGTTTTCTACCTTAAGAGTCAATTCCTTTTCCTCAAATCCAAGTCCGATTAAAGTTGAATGTGCAATACTTCTAAATGTTAATCCCCCATGCTGTTTGTAATACTCCTCAAGATTATGCTTTTCACTTATTAACGCGTTTAATTCGGTATTTTCTGTTTCTCTAATAGATAGTATTTCAATTCTTTCTTGAAGCTCTTTAACCTTTTCTTCTATTTCAATCAGGTCTTTCTTGATAGTTAATAATTCTTCAAATACAGTATTGTTACTCTCTTTTAGAACAAACTGTTCAACATATCCTATTTTTAATTCTCTATTTTTAAAGATGTCGCCTGAATCATAGGCAAGTTCATCACAAATAACTTTAAAAAGTGTTGTTTTGCCTGAACCATTTATGCCTACAAATCCAAGCTTGTGTCCACTTTCTAAAGTAAAAGAAACATCTTGAAATATTAACTTATCTCCAAAACTCTTACACACATTGCTTAAACTAAGTAGTGCCATTTTGTTCCCCTCCATGTGCTTTGTATTTTAACATTTTTTCTACAAAAGGACAACTTGAGATAAGCATGGTAATTTTGCCATGAAAAAGAAAAACTGCCCGCACCTACCGGTGCGAGCAGAAAAGCTCTTGCTTATTTTTGTCCTGGACCAGTTGGAAGGATCTGGGGCCTAGTCGTCTTCCCAGACGACCGGCTCGGTCCCCTCCCACGGGTGGGGCTGGCTGGGCGGGACGAGCTTGTCCCGGTTCTCCCTCAGCCACTTCGACATGGGCGTGTCGAAGGCGAGGAAGTTCCCGTTGGAGATGGTGTGCACCGCCCTGGCGAGGGCGGTCGGGTCCTTGAGGCCCGCCAGGTGGGACATGTACATGCCCACCGAATCGACGATCACCTGGTTGCCCAGGGTCAGCGCGATCTCCAGGGCATCGAGGTCATCCAGCAGGACCGCAACGTCCACCTCAGCGAGGTTCTCAGCCTGGTTCTCCAGAAGGGCATGGATTCTGGTGTTCGCAGTCTCTTTATCCATCCTATGTCGTCCCCCTTTAGGGTCCAGAGAGTGGTGCCAATCCGGCACCAGGAAAACAACGTTTTCCACATATAATTATAACATAAGTCGACATAATTTCCAAGGACTTTATGTTTATTCATTAATTATTATTCGAAAAACATACAAAACAGCCCCATCGCTCAATACTTGAGCAACAGGGCTGTCTTAGGTGTTACATAACGGTTAGTCCAATAATTGTGTGGTTTCCGGAAATCTCGATTACAAAGTGGCTGGTGCTATCAACAAAGATTTCATAGCACACATTTTCCTCAACCGGATGATTGGTCTTCTTGTACAAAGCCCGTTCCACACTAGGGTCACGCCTTAGTTCGAAAAGAATGTTATCGGCCATTGCAACACCATCCTGGTAAACTTGTACTCGCTGCGCCTTCTCTATCAGGTTCTCAATAGAATGGGTTGACACTTGAAGTTCCATCGTTCGTTCCTCCTCTATTTTTTGTCAAGTCCTTGTTGCCGAACAGGAGAAAATACAAGTAACTTGTTCGCAGAAAGTATACAATGAGTCGACATTTATGTCAACCCATCGCTCAATTTTCTATTTTATTTAGAGTTATACTTGGTCGTCTTCAACCACAGTCTCTGGTGGATTTTCAAGCAATTCAGGCTTTAAGAATAACCCTGTATAATATTTTAATGATTTTGAAAGATAAAATCCATCCGCTATTCTCTCATCTGCAACAAATCTAAATTTCATAACCTTCTTTTCAATAACGTTTCCATCTACTCCCATTGTCCTAACCTTTCTCCTAGTTCCCATAGCAATAAAGAGCGATGTTGTCCCCCAATCATAAACATGGTGATAAATCGGGTCAGCACCTATAGACCCCATATTTGTTAAAAACACGCTTGTATGAAATGGGCTAACTTCATGAATTAGTTTTGGTAAGTGTCCATGAAAATCAAGCCATGTAAGCATATTTATTGTGAAACTTAATAATGTTCTTGGCAAACGATTTAATACTCCAACTACCTTATCCATTCCATTTGAGGTATCTGTGCCTTTGTTATCAGAAATTTCTTTTCTTATTTGTTCATTTACCTCGCTAAGTGTAGCCTCTGGCTTAAATCTAAATTTTACTGCTGTGCCTTCAGTATCAATATTAAGTTCTTTCTTTACAACCATAGATATTCTTATTTCATCTCTTGCATATAGCCTTCTGCCAGCAACAAAACGATTAATTCTCGGGTATTGAGATAAAGTTCTTACCATCGCAGTTAAAACATAATCAAGTGGGCCTATATCAATCCCCTGTTTCCTTTTCTCTCTAATAGCTTCATCTATTTTTGTAAAATCAATTTCCGCATCAAAAAAGACTTGGGAATCGCTTCTATTTTTCATAAGATATGGCACTATTATATTTATTGGATCACTCTTTAGTACCCTTCTTCCATCGTATCTGTCTCCCCATTTTTTCTTTCTCATAATACCCTCCGAAACACATTACTTAATACAATTTTTTGTATAATTCCATGCATCTCTACACATATCTTCAAGAGTCCTCGTAGCTTCCCAGCCAAGCTCCGTCTTGGCTTTTGTGGCATCAGCATAACAAATCGCAATGTCTCCGCTACGCCTTGGAGCGATTTTGTATTTTATTTTAAGATTATTTGCTTTTTCAAATGCATTCACTATGTCTAGAACTGAATAGCCTTCACCAGTTCCAATATTATATATATCTGTTCCTTGCATATTTCGTAATTTTTCAAGAGCTTTCAAATGAGCAATACTTAGGTCAACCACGTGTATGTAATCTCTAACGCCTGTACCATCTTTTGTATCATAATCATTACCAAATACATTCAAGTGGTCTAGCTTTCCAGCTGCCACATAATTAATATATGGCATTAAATTGTTTGGAATACCGTTAGGGTCCTCACCAATTTTTCCACTTTCGTGCGCTCCTACCGGATTAAAATATCTTAGTATTACGCAAGACCAGTCTGGATTTGCTTTAACTAAATCTTGAAGAATTTGTTCTATAAATAGTTTTGTAGTTCCATAAGGGTTAGTTGTAGAAAGTGGGAAATCTTCCTTAATTGGTACCGTTTTTGGACTTCCATACACAGTTGCTGAAGAACTAAACACTATCTTTTTACAACCAAATTTTTGCATCGTTTCAAGAAGTATTAGCGTACCTGTAATGTTATTAGTATAGTATTCAAGCGGCTTTTTACATGATTCTCCAACCGCTTTTAAACCAGCAAAATGAATAACTTCCGTTATTTCATTTTCTTCAAACATTTTTTCAATTGCTTCTCGATCCAATAAATCTGCAACATAAACTTTAAAGTCTTTTCCTGTAATTTCTTTAATTCTATCCGCGACTTCTATTTTGCAATTAGATAGATTATCTACAATTATGATGTCTTCGTTATTCTCAAGTAGTTCAACGGCTGTATGGCTACCAATGTAACCTAAGCCTCCTGTAAGTAATACTGACATATAATCACCCCTTCATTTTTTAGTTTAGCATAGTGCTTTTTCATAGTCTATTGGGCTGGAAATATTTGTAGTGATTTTTTTGCTAAAATATGCTAAAATAGCCTAGAAAGGTGAGATTTATGGACCATTATTATTCAAAAGAACCCACTTCAAAATCTAATGAACAAGAAATTAAATATATTATTAATGGTAGAAACTTCGCATTTATTGTAGACAATGGGGTTTTTTCAAAAGATAGAGTTGATTTTGCTTCTGACTTAATGCTTAAAGCCCTTTTAGAAGAAGATATTCATGGAAGCCTGCTTGACGTCGGTTGTGGATATGGTGTTTTTGGAATTGTACTATCTGCTTTCTTTGATATAGATTGTAAAATGGTAGATATTAATAGTCGTGCAATTGGACTAGCTGAAAAGAATATAAAGCTAAACAAGTGCAAAAAAATAGAAGTTGCACAGTCTGATAGTTTTGAAGCTATTAAAGAAAATGAAATGTACGATGTTATAGTTACCAACCCGCCTATTAGAGCAGGAAAAAAAGTAATTTATGATATTTACTCTAATGCCTATAATCATTTAAATGTAGGTGGTGCTTTCTATTTAGTCATCAATAACAAGCACGGAGCACCAACTACAAAAGCATACTTGGATGACCTTTTTGGAAACTTTGAAGTATTAGACAAAAAAGCCGGTTTTAATGTTATAAAATGTACAAAAGAAGGATAGATTATGATTAACCCCTTTTTTAAAAGCAAAGTGAATAATGGAAGAAGTTTTTCTTCACAAGAAGTCTTAGCTATGATTGAACAATTAGCAAATGAAGTGGCAGGAAAAAATGGCTTTTTGCATATATCAAAAGATACTAACGCATTCTTTAGAGAACATTTTGCCTCTATCATTTCAGCAATGCCCGATATGGAATTGCATACACTTTTTTATTCTGCAACAAAGAATAATAAACTTATAGAGACTTTTTATTCTTTACTATATGACATTTCCGAAACATTTGAAAGAAGAATTTTAGCGCCTTCTTTTAGAGTGGAAAGAGCAGCATATTATAAAAGGCTTATTACTGACAAAAATGCCAAGCCAAGCGATTTTGATAGAATCATTATACACTTGATAGACCTTGGTCAGATAGGTTTCATTAACGCTCATATCCAAAGTATTGCTGAACAGACCTCGACTCCTATTAGAACAATGAACCTTCTTCGAAATAATGGTATTGATATTTCAAAGTACATACCCATAATAAATGAAAGAAAACTAGATATAATTTGTGAATTAAGTTCACAAATTCCTGACATAGATGTTTCCGAGAGCCGAGATTCACTTGAAACAATTACTATGTTGGTAGATGAAGTGCTAAAGCCTCAGAAACTACAGTTTTCAGATTTACAATTTATTAGTAAAGGTGGGTATAGTTGTGCATTCATAGCTGGTGATAAAGTAATTAAATTTGGCCTTCCACAAGCAAAGTACAGCATACCTAGAAATTCAAAAAGATTTATTCAGCCTCTTGTAAGACACCATTTCGATATTATTAGCCAAGGAAAACCTAGTAAACTAAGCTTTGAAATCACAGAATTATGTGATACTCAAACTGAAGTTTCAAAAGAAGAACTTTATCAAATATATAAAGATGTTAGAGATCAAGGCATGGTATGGGGAGACTGCCATTATGTAAATGTCGGGAGATTAAAAAAGGATAACATTGTACATCATCCTAGTATTAAAGGCGTTAAAAAAGCCCACCATACTAATGTTGGCATAGAAGAAGCAAATGATGTTGAGGTTCTTCCAGCTGGAGAACTTGTCATACTAGACTTAGATTTCATTTTTGATGAAAGCGACCCAAAACTTGCACAGGCTGGTTTAACATCTATTGAAAAGGAGTTTGAGGAAAGATACAGAAGAGAAAAAGTAAGAAAGGCTATTGACATTGAAAAAACACCAGAAATAGAGCCAGAAACTCCAAATCAAAATATTTCTGGGGATGAGCGAGAATAAAGACAAGTAAAATGATAAAATCACTTGACATGTCTTATTTGCATATTTATAATAATACTTGTCTTTAAATAACGCAGGTATGGTTCAATGGTAGAACTTCAGCCCTCCAAGCTGAAGACGCGGGTCCGATTCCCGCTACCTGCTCCAGAGTGTCGCAAGCGATTTCGTTTGCGATTTTTTTATGGGCTTTTAGATATCCCCGTAATTCACCAAATAAATGGTATCACTTTATACTTAACCTTCTCTTTATATTCCTTATACCCTTCCAATTCCTTTTCCAGTATCTCTTCCTCATTCTTTATTCTTTTCGCTATTATAATCGGATAAACTAAGAATATCACAAACGATATAATTGAGCCTAAAATAAGTGGCATCATCAAAAACAATAATATTGTTGATCCATACATAGGATGACGCACAATGCCATATAATCCCGTATCTATCACCTTTTGATTTTTTTGCACTTCAATCGTCCTAGACAAATATTGATTTTCTCTTAATACCTCACCATACAAAACGTAAGAAATAACAAAAATAATTGAAGCAGCAATAACAACTGCATTAGGTATTTCAATCCAATTGTATCTATAATTTAATCCAGCAGTGACAAAGCCTGCTATAAACATTAATCCACTCAGAAACACAACAATCTTTTGAGTTGCGACTTTCTCCTTTGCATCTAATCTCTTTTTTAGTAGCTCTGGTTTTTTTACCATTAAAATGATTCCAGCAATAAACATTGGGATAAATAATAGCCCCATAAGAAGCCATGCATTCCAATATTCAAGCGAACCTGCAGGAACAAATAATAAAGCTCCTGTCAAAATGACTCCCACCATATATTTTATGATTGCCTGAAAGAATAGTTTTACATCCATATAGCTCTCTCCTATTCATTTTATTAATGTTATTATATCATACATTCCCCCAAATCGATTGATTTATCCCTATTTTTGTGATACCATGCACTCGTCAAACATATTACTATTTTAGGTGTACCTATATGCGCTTTGAAAGGAGTGTCACTTTATGAAACGGATCCATGCATTTTTCTACACTAAAGGACGCTTTGGAAGGAGAATTCGAGAGACCTTAGATACCGACACCGAATTCTTGTACTCGCTAGGACACTACCCGACCAAAATTCAAGAATCAGATTTGCCGGAATACTATTGCAGAATTCATAGTAGAGCAATTTGGTACATGGAAGGCTTCGTTAGAACGGCTGGTGTGAAATATATTGAGTATAGTTTCGTGGATGAAAATCACTTGTTCAAAGACGACTATATTTATATTTCATATGATAAGCCAATTCGTGCCGAAGTTACTAGTTGGGGGCATGTTGATTACT
>JAEEYG010000122.1 GCA_016291695.1 Clostridia bacterium
CAAAATAACCGACCACTATGCGATAATCCCTACAGGCCAAGGACTAGATAATTATGCTAAGCTAGATGACACAAGCAAAGGCACGTACGTACTAATATGTAAGAGATTCTTAAGCATATTTTTCCCACCAGCAGAATACTCGAAATTATCTCTTGCAATTGAGATAGACAATGAAAAGTTTTTTGCAAATAGTAAAGTGTGTACAAAAATGGGATATCTAGAACTTTATAAAAATGATAAGAAGAAGCAAGACTCAAAAGCAGATGACGAAGAAAAAGAACAAGAAGACAGCTCGAATGCAGACATAATAAAGAAGATTAAAAAGGGTCAAAAACTTAAAGTAGAGGATTTGTTTTTAAAAGAAGGTGAGACAACACCTCCTTCAAGATATTCATCTGGTCAAATGGTACTTGCAATGGAAAATGCTGGAAAACTAATTGAAGATGAAAGACTTAGAGAACAGATTAAAGGCACTGGAATCGGAACGTCAGCCACAAGAGCTGAAATTATAAAGAAGCTTAATAGGCTAGGCTACATAGACATTAATCAAAAGACTCAGATAATTACACCAACCAATAAGGGCAATTTGATATATAAAGTTGTGAAGTACACGATGCCAGATATGCTTAATCCAGAGCTTACAGCGTCTTGGGAAAAGGGCTTATTTATGGTAGCAGAAAAGCAAATTGAACCTGAAGAGTTCATGACAAAGTTGGAAGCATATATCAGAGATAGAGTTAATAAAGTGAAGAAAGTAGTTCGTTATTAGCCCTAGTTGTTAGTATAGAATGAATTATGATAGAATTTAATTAAGGTGGTGAGGAAAAAGTGGCAAAGAAAGCAAAAGAAGATAATATAGAGGACAAAGAAAATAAAAACAGAAAAAAGTCAGTATATGATTTTGAGAGTGATTCTAGGGACTTTTTTGAGTCGTCGGTTGATACAAAATCTAAAAGAAAAAAGTATGAAGTAGAAGAAGATGATGACGAGGAAGAAGAGGAAGAGGAAGACGAAGAAATTATAGAAAGCAAAGGCAGAATATTTAAGATTGTCTTGTTCTGTATTATTATGGCTGTTGCCTTTGCACTTATTTGGGCATTTAACTCACCAACGTTTATAATCGAAGAAGTTGAAATTCATGGCTACGACTTGAATTCGTATTATGAAGTCTGCATGCTTTCACAAGGGCTAGAAGGAAACAATATTTTTACTAAGGATTTAGAAGCTCTTAGAAAGCAAATATTAAGCATCCCATATGTTAAAAATGCTGAAGTAAAAAGAGTTTTGCCTAATAAGGTTGAGATTTCTTTTGAGGAAAGAGTTCCTTTTATACTCGTGGCTAAAGATGGTCAGTTCATAGTCTTGGACCAAGAAGGCTATGTAATAGAAATCGATTTCGTAGATAATGTGTATGATATCCCTACTGCCACGGGACTTATAGAGGATTATGAGCTTAGCGGAGATAAAATTTCAAATATTGATTTGATAAAATTAAAAAATATTGTATACTTAATGAAAAGTATGGATAATATTAACTTTGAATACAAGGTAAACAATATCAATTATTCTAAGATAGAAGGAATATCTTTTAAAGTCGAAGGTACTAATCTTGGAGTCAGATATGGTGATTTAATAAAAGAGCAGACAAATGATAAATTAATCTATTTAAAAGAGATAATCAAAAAATCAGTTGAACAAGGATTCTCGGGAACCATTGATATTACTAGCGAAAAATACAATGAGAAAACAGTTCTAATAAACAACTATTAATTTGTGAGAAGGTGTTATTTTGAAGAAAGAGTATATTGTAATAATCTCTCTAATATTATTTGTTACTTGCTTTTTGATTACATTGCAATACAGAACAATTAGGCAAAGTGAAACTGAAGCAACAAGATTAAAAAATGAGAATGAGCTTAGAGATGAGATAAATGAATGGAAAGACATGTATGAAGCTAACATGTATAAGATTCAAGAACTTGAGTCAAAGATAACAGATTATAAAAATGCTGCTTCTCAAAATAACAAGACGGTTGAATTATTAAACAATGAAATTGAGGATTTAAAGATTTTGTCTGGACTTGCACAACTACAAGGTGGCGGAGTAATAGTTACACTAGATGACACAAGAGCAATAAATCAAATTGCATCTGATGTTGGATACTATGATCCAAACGTGTTTGTAATACATGATTCTGATATTCTTGCTGTAATCAATGAGCTTAGAGCCGCTGGGGCTGAGGCGATTTCAATTAATGGTCAAAGAATACTTGCCAATACTGAAATTAGATGTGTTGGACCTGTAATTCAAATAAATGGTATAAGACTTACTGCACCATTTAAGATTTCTGCAATTGGTTCTCCTGATATGCTTGCTGCATCATTGAAGCTTAGAGGAGGCATAGTTGATAACCTTACACAGTCTAACATTGACGTTATAATAGAAAAAACTGACACTATTATTATTCCAAAGTACGACAAGGTTTTGGAGTATAAATATGCTAGTCCGGTAGAGGAGGAGAAATAATATGTTTTTTTTCGTAATCGCTTGCCTTCTTGGAATAGCTTGTGGAATGTGGGTTCCAGTAATACCATATGAATTTGCAAAATACTCTGCCATAGCAATTATGGCATGTTTAGATAGCATACTAGGTGCAACGAATGCACTACTAAAAGACAAATTTGATATCAAGATTTTTGTTTCTGGTTTCTTTGTAAACTCAATAATAGCAATGGTTTTAACGCTTATAGGTGAAAAATTAGAAGTAAACATTTTCTTAGCTGCAATATTGGTATTCGTGTATAGAATATTTAATAATTTCTCATCAATAAGACGTGAACTTATTGAAAGACATGGCAAAATGAAACAGAAAGAACAATAAAAAATTCATAAAAATTGGTTACACTACTTAACAAAAAGTAGTGTAATTTTTTTGTAATTATATAGTAATAAAAGCGTAATAATTCTATTGACTTTTGACACTCTTTATAATATCCTTTAATTGCAAAAAAAGTGGAAGTATTGGAGGTGCGTTGTAGTTGGCCATCGGGGACATAATAGTTGGTATAGACGTTGGTACCTCGAAGGTGTGTTGTTGTTTAGGCCAGATTAGCAAGTTCAACCAAATAGAAATATTGAGTTCAGCATGTTGCGACTGTGATGGGTTTAAAAAAGGGAAATATGTTAGCACAGAAGGAATTGCTAGAGCTATTAGATTTGCAATAAATGACATAGAATCGAATTTTGAATTTCAAATTAAGTCCGCATACATTAATATAATGGGCAAATTTGTTGAAATATATAGCACGAGATATGGAATTACTCTTAAAGACAAATATGACGGGGTAACTCAAAACGATATAGACAGTATTATAGAGGGCGTAGCACAAGTACAAATACCTGAAGAATATCAAATCATAGACATAGTTCCAATTAGGTTTATCACAGATACAAAAGCAACTAAAGATCCTATAGGAGCATACACTAAAACTTTATCTGCAGATATAGATGTTATCTTAGCTAAAAAAGAAGTAATTCAAGACATTAGCTTAATAATGCAAAAGGCCGGTTTAGAGATTGATGGTATTATAGTTAATGGCTTTACACTTAAGGATTTAGTGCTTGAAAAAGATGAAAAACAAAATGGTGTAATTCTTCTTGATGTTCAAAGTGAGAACATGGATATCTCGGTTTTCAAAGATGATGGAATATTGTATTCTGACTCATTACCAATCGGTGGAGACACTATCACAAATGACATTGCTGAAAGTTTTGACATATCTATTGAAGAAGCCAAGAAGCTTAAAAAGCAATATGGATTAGCTGATGTTACATACATAGACCATGACTATAATATTAAGTTAAACTCACATAAAGGCGAGGATAGCATAATAAAATGTTCAGAGTTAGTTAGCGTTATTGCTGCAAGAACGAACGAAGTATTTGGAATAATAATCGACACACTTAAAGAGAATAAATTAACAGATAAAATAAATTCTATGGTCATCACAGGTCAGGGATTTGTTAACATTAACAAGATAGATAAAG
>JAEEYG010000123.1 GCA_016291695.1 Clostridia bacterium
GCTGATGATGCTGTACTTGAGCCATTAGGACATGATTTAGAAGCTCACGAAGCAGTTGAACCTACATGCGAAGAATCAGGAAACAACTTATATTACACATGTACAAGATGTGATGATGTATTTAGTGGAGATCAAGAAACAAAACTAGATTCAGCTGATGATGCTGTATTACCTCCAAACGGACATACAACAGAGAAAGTTGAAGAAGTTCCAGCAAACATTTCTAGAGAAGGTGTTAAGGAACATTACGAGTGCACAGAGTGCGGAAAGATGTTCAGCGATGAAGAAGCAACAAATGAAGTTACAGCTGATGACTTAAGAATTCCAAAGGCTGGCTCTGGTACAGGAAAAGGTGGTTCATCATCATCTTCTTCAAGCTCAGGAATTAAGATAACAACTAAGATTACAAATGGTACAATTAGTCCATCAAATCCTTCAGTTAAGAAGAATGCTACACAAGAATTTACATTCAAAGTAAAAGATGGATATGAGATTTCAGATGTTTTAGTTGATGGTGAGAGCGTTGGAGCAGTTGAAAGCTACACACTTATGAATATCACAACAACACATAAGATTGAAGTTAAGACAAAAGCTTGGTCAAATTCATCTGCGTGGGCAGAGACAGAACTTGACAAAGCAGAAGACCTTGGATTAATTCCAGAGACAATTGCTGGAAAAGACTTTTCTAAGTCAATTTCAAGAATAGACTTTGCTGCAGTTGCAGTTAAGCTATATGAAGCAATTTCTGGAAAGGTAGCAGAAGCTTATCCATTCAATCCATTTGAGGATGTTAACGATGAATATGTTCTTAAAGCTTATGCTCTAGGAATTACAAACGGAACATCAGCGACAACATTTGGACCATACAGAAATATTACAAGAGAAGAATTAGCTACAATGATTATGAGAGCAATTGTTAAAGCTGGTGTTAATACAAACATGGATTTAGATGCTATTCAAAAGTTTGCTGATGATTATCTAATTAATGATTGGTCAAGAAATGCTATTTACTGGTTATCTAGCCATGAAGTAATTAAAGGCATTGGAAACAATCTATTTGGAGTATCAAGCAGCAGTACAATTGAGCAGGCTATAGCAATGAGCTACAGAAGTGCACAACTTTGGGCTAACTAATTAAATAAATTTCAAAACCCGTTCGCAAGAACGGGTTTTTCTTTATTTCATAACGGCGAGCACTGCTCGCCGCTACGAATCCTCAAAAAGAACAAAATAGTTAAGTTTTGTTTACAATAGTGTTGCACTCGTTATGATATTCATTTCTATATGTTAAAATGTTCTATGGAGTATTATGCTCTTTTAACTCCAAAACTGAAGAAAGAGAGGTGATTTGTGATGGAAAAATACAATAAAAAAGGTATCTCTATGATTTCTCTTGTAATAATCATAGTAGTTACCATTATTTTATTAGGAATCGCAGTCACCGCTGGATATAGATATATTGAAGCGAGTAAGAATGCAAGAGCACAGGCGATTTGCTTAACTGTTGGTAGCGCAGCAAAAAGAAGACAGGACGATTTATCAACGGGAGTAGCACAAAGATATTATGATGGTTATGTTTTCAGAGTAGACGATGAAATATCAAAATATACTTTAATAGAAGGAATTCCATCGGGAGACGTTAGTGGAGATGGAATCCCAGATGTTTTGCAAGATGAAGATTCAATTTGGTACATTTTTGACGTAGAATCAGCAAACAATCTTGGTGTTCGCGGAACCGAAGAATTCTTAACAAGAAATGTTAAAGGAATTGGTGGAAATCCAGATGAAGAAACTACTGCTAAAGTTGTTTTAGCAGATTATATTACAGGTAAAGCATACTATGTAACTGCTCCAGTTGAAGTACTTGGACACGCAATTAATTTTTCAGATGATTGTCAAGAAAGTGTTGATGGAAAGCACAAGTTCACAGTTGCAACGTGTACAGAAGGATCTCAGTGTATTTATTGTGGACGTGTAGAAAGAGGGCCACTTGGACACAAATGGGCAGATGCAACATGTACAGCTGATGGATATTGCGAACGTTGTGGAATTCACAACCAAACGGATCCAGCAAAAGGCCACATGTTTATACCTAATACCATAGTTGATTCTACTTCTGAAGATGCAAAGAAGATTAGAGACATGATAAACGGTAGAGGCGAGCTTCTTTATAAAAACACAGCCGACGAATCTAGAGCGTGGGTTGCAGATGCTAATAAGCACTGGCATGAATGCTTGCGTTGTGGATTAAAATTTGAAACAGATAATCACCAAGTTGATGGATTCGTATCTATTACTGATACTCATCACCAACAAGGATGTACAATTTGTGGATGGGAATCTATTAAAGCAGCACACAGTTTTGGACCTCCAGTTATATTAACTGAAAACACTCACAAAGTTGTTTGTACAGGATGTTTGAAGGAAGTAATTCACTCAGAGCAGTCAACAACTAATCCGCATACAGACACTGCAACTGCATGGTACTCAAACTCAGAAACCTTCCATTATAGAATATGTAATGAAAATGATGATTGTAATAGGATTAAAGTAATAATAGATAATGGGTCTCAAGTAGATGTTGCATTTAAAGAGGAACATAAAGATAATGACCATGACTACTATTGCGATGATTGTGGAAGAGCTGTAGACCGTACTCCACCAAAAGAATTCAATAATGACGATTACAACACGTACGCAAGGCAAAAAGGAGCAACTACGAGTTCTGTTACATTAGAAGCGTTTACAGTAGATAACGAACTAGGAATAGATTATTATCAATTTGGAAAGGTAAGAAAAACAGATCAAAATACAGAAGTGATAGATTGGGAGACTACCCAAGTTAGACCTTCATCGGCTAATAGCCCGGTTGAGTATGTATTTAGTAACTTAAACGCTTCTGGAGATTATGTTTTCTATGTTCGCGCTTTTGATGAATCAGGTAACTCAAATACACCTGCCAGGATAAAAGCTAGAACAAGTAGCTTCCCAGAATTTAAAGGTATCACAGGACTACCTACTAAAGTAGTTAAAGGGCCTATTGAAATCGGAATTGAAAAGATAGAGACAAGCATTCCAGATATATTTATTCAATATTCAATAAATGGTGGAGACTGGAGCCAAAAGATTAGTTTGGATGATCTAGAAAACACTAAGATCTCATTAAATAGTGAAACTGTTTCAATTGAATTTAGATTTATAGATTCAAGAGGAAATACGGGACCTGCTCCTACATATACAACAAATTATATTGATAACACACCACCAGTAGTTACAATTTCAGAAAAAGATGGAGATAACCCTCGTAAAAAAGCTTCACAACACTTTGCAAGAGTTACAATCGCTGATACAGAAGGCTCTCCAGCAAGAGCAGGAATTGCACAAGGAACTACAATTAAGTACGCTTGGAGCACATCAAATACGGTTGAACCAACCTATGATCATACATATACTACAACCAACACCGCAACAGCAGAGTCAGTTTCGTTTGATATAGAAACTCCACCGCAGGCTAAAGGAAACTATTACCTATGGATTCAAAGAGGTACAGAAGATGCTGTTGGAAATGCAACTACGTCTTATACGGTTAGTCCAATGTACTTTGTAGTAGATGATGAGGAAGCTACGATAACAAACATTGAAATGTACAACAGTTCTCCAGACCCTAAAGTTCCAGGCGAGAAATACTATGTAAAGACAAATGGTCAAGTAATTGTTACATTTAAAACAGATAAAGCCTTGAAACAAGACCCAGTTGTTCGATTAAATAACGTCAATATGGATATACAGTCAGCTGAAGGAAGTTATTATTGTAGAATATACATTGATGAGTCATTTGAAGAAGGACCACTTCAATTGTACATAGGCGACGTAATCAGTGATTATGGAAGAGCTAGTGATAGAGTTTACACAAATGACGATATTACTCCTGGTAAAGGACCTGTTATTTACGATAAGACCCCACCTAAAGTTGAATATATTCCAAAGAAAACAGATTAAGTGATGTTAACACTCTCAAGCGATTGCTTGAGAGTGTTTTTTGTTTTGTATACATAATTTTAGACACAAAACTTCCACAAAGTGTTTATGAATGTAATATTGTAAAATTGCCCTCAAAGAAGTATAATAAAAGCGCTTATATTGTAGTAAGTGAAGTGGAGGAAGTTATGAAAAGAAGTTTAATTTTTTTAGTAATTATGATTTGCATTAGTTCGTTTTTTGCTTGTTATGCTGTTCAAAGTGGAGAGGATAGCTCAGGAGATAATACCATCTATCTTGACAGTTTGGATCAGTATGAACAAATTACTAACGATAAAGCAAAGGAAGACGAAAACGAGCAACTAAGGCAAATGTATGAAGAATATAAGAAAAGCATAGTAGATTATTATGAATCATATGAAAGACCACAAACTGTTAGAGCTAAGGTTGTTAAAGCAAGTGCTTCAAATGTTGAATATAATGTATCAAACTATTATTCAATCTCAAGGCTTTGCACTCAAGATGTTACTCTAGAAGTTTTAGAAGGCGATTATAAAGGCAAAGAAATAGAAGCCAAATACGTTCGTACAGGAGATTCTTTAGACAATATTCATTTTGCAGAGATTAAAGAAGGCGACATTGTATTTGTTTCTGTTGAAGAATCAGGAGGAGAATTAACAGCTTCATTTTCAAACTCTTGGGCATCTGTTTCAAGAAATGGAGTAGTATATATCCTTATAGCATTAGCGATTATTCTACTTATGGTATATGCTGGCAAGAAGGGACTAAACGCAGGCTTAATCAGTATTATTGCTGGCTTATTCTCAGTAATTGTTATTACTGATTTCGCATTTAATGGAATGAGTATTGCGTTAGCAGGACTTCTATATGTATTAGCACTTGTTGTTAGTATCTCATTTGCACATCTAAAAGTTTCAAAGTTAGCATTTAAGAGCATGCTAGTATCTCTAATTGCAATTGCAATATGTGTTGTTCTAGTAGTGTTTACAGGATTCGTATCTAGAACTGCTGGAACCACAATAGAAACAGCTGTAGTTGGTGAAAGCATTATTCTAAACGAAATAAAGTTTGAAACACTATATTACGTTATTACTCTTGCAATTGGTGCTGGCTTTATCACAAACACAGTTTGCCAACTAGTTTCAAAAATTGAAAGAGAATGCGCTCAGACTTTTGAAGAGAGATTAGAGCTAGGTAAAAGTGTTATTTTATCAAACATAACTCTTCTATCAATAACATTATTAGCATTATACATTCCAAATCATTTGTTGTTATTATCAAACAAGTTATCTGCTACTGAAATCTCTAATGCAGAACCATTTGTTGTTGAGATTTTAAGAGTTGTAAATATTGCTATTTCAGTTATTCTATGTGCTCCACTAGTTTCATTTGATAAGTGGGGATTTGGCAAGAAGTGCCTACCAGAAAAAAATGAAGTTAAAAACGAACAATAAATTGTGTGGAGGGATACTTATGAAAAAGATATGTAAGCTTTTTTTGGCAATAGCATTAATCGCAACATTTTCCGCTTGCGACCATGATGACCCTGTTGTTGAGACTACTCCAGAACCAACAGTTATAGATACAAGGTCAGAGGCAGAGAAAATCGAGATTAGAACTAAAGAGTATAGTATCAGTGGCAGAAATTCAGTTTGTGATATTAAAAGCCCAGAATTTGTTAATCTTAAAGATGAAGTAGCACAGGAAGAAATAAATGCACAAATAAGTAAAGCAACAGAACCATACAGAAAAGAAATAGATGTTGTATCAGAAGGTCTTACTGACGCTGATACTAACACAGGAGACTTCGCAACGAAGTTTTATACATATAATGTCACATACGACAGATATAATAACGACAACTATATTTCAATTATTATCAGACAAAACTACGATACTGAAGGCCTTAGATCTAATAAATGGAGCGATATTTTTGTTGTTGATGTAGTAAAGTGTAAACTTGTTAAATTACTAGAAGTATTTAAGCCAGGCACAGAAGGGAATTATAAAAGAAGAATTATAGAAGAAGTTAATTCGCAAGCACAATCGGCTGGAATACAAGTATTTGGAGGAGCTGGAATATCTGACTTGTCTGATTCTCAAAAATTCTTCATTCAAGACGATACATTATATATTTACTTTGAAGCGGGTCTAATTACTGAGTACAAAAACGACGAATTAGCATTTAAAATGCCATTTAAATATAACGGAGAATACTTCGAATAATTCATTAAAAGTAGAGATTAATTCTCTACTTTTTCTTTTTATGTAACATGTTTGTAATATGTGACATTTTTGTGTCTTTATGGCTCTAAATGTTGCTTTTAACACTGCGTATTGGTAAAATCTATATACATATAATTGGTTACTATGACTATTTGACAATATTATGTAACTATATGGAGGATATTGATGATAGAGTTTAGAAATGTCACAAAAGTATACTCTACAGGAATAGCTGCAGTTAATGATACAAGTCTATATATAGAAAAAGGCGAATTTGTTTTCATCGTAGGTGCAAGTGGTAGTGGAAAATCTACACTTATGAAAATGATAATGAAAGAGGTTGAACCTACATCTGGACACATTTTTGTCAATGGAATTGATATTACCAAGATTTCAAAAAGAAGAATTCCAAATCTTAGAAGAAGTATGGGAATAGTATTCCAAGACTTTAGATTATTACCTGACATGACAGTTTATGAGAATGTTGCTTATGCAATGAGAGTAATAGAAACAAACCCAAAGTTAATAAAAAGACAAGTTCCTAATGCATTGTCTTTAGTTGGTTTATTAGATAAAGCAGACTTATATCCAGATCAATTATCTGGTGGTGAGCAACAAAGAGTTGCGGTTGCTAGAGCTATAGTTAATAATCCAGCTGTGCTTATAGCAGACGAGCCTACAGGAAACTTGGATCCTGATACTGCATGGGAAATAATGTCGCTTCTTAGCGATATCAATAGACGTGGAACAACAGTTGTTGTTGCTACTCACGCAAAAGATATTGTAGACAAAATGCAAAAAAGAGTAGTCGTTATGGAAAAAGGAAATGTCTTTAGCGACAAAGAAAATAGTGGATATTCAAAAACCGAAGAAGAGGAAGAAGAGGACGCTAGAAACAAATACTTTAAGTATGCTGGTTTTTCTTTTGGAAAAAGAAAGGCGGGTGTGTAGTATGAGCATTAACACAGTCGCTTACCTTTTAAAAGATTCTTTTCATGGTATGAGAAAAGACATGAAGAATACGCTTATTTCACTTGGA
>JAEEYG010000018.1 GCA_016291695.1 Clostridia bacterium
AGCTCATAACCCATTTGATTTTGACACATATAGTGAATGGGGCGCAGACCTTGTTTTTTCAGGACATACACATGGAGGTATGGTTAAAATATTTGGTAATGGAATTATCTCAACAGACAGAACTATATTCCCAGAATATGATGGCGGAGTTTATGAAAGCGGAGATAGCATAATGATTAATAGCGCCGGATTAAGTAGGGGACATATAGGCATAAGGCTATTTAATCAACCAGAATTAATAGTAGTAGAACTATAGAAAGGAATAACAATGCAAAAACTAAAAGTAGCTTTTTATACTTTAGGATGTAAAGTGAATCAATACGAAACAAATGCTCTTCAAGCTATTTTTGAAAAAAATGACTTTGAAGTCGTAAATTTTGATGAGTATTCAGATGTTTATATAGTTAACACATGCACTGTAACAGGTATGAGTGATAAAAAGTCAAGGCAAATCTTACGAAGAGCAAAAAGGTTAAATCCTAACTCTATACTCTGTGCAATTGGCTGTTATGCGCAGACTGATTCTAATGAACTAGATTCAATATCTGATGTTGATCTAATAATTGGAAATAGAGAGAAAAAGGACGTATTCAAAATAGTTAGTGACAGAATTAAAAACAATGATGATAAGAAAATATATGTTAGCGATATTATGAAGCTTGCTTGTTATGATGATTTCGAAGAAACGTCTTGCCCTGACCACATTAGAGCAGAGCTTAAAATTCAAGATGGCTGTGACAGATTTTGCTCATACTGTATTATTCCTTATGCACGTGGACCTGTAAGAAGTAGAAAACCTGAGAGTGTTATTCATGAAGTAAAAGAGTTGGCGACTAAGGGAATTAAAGAGGTTGTACTAACAGGTATTCATATCTCATCTTATGGAAAAGATTTCGAAAATAATATAATTGATATAAAAACGCCTTATTGCTATAAATATGGATTAATTGATTTAATTGAAGACATATCTAAAATTGATGGTATATGTAGAATCAGGCTAGGCTCGTTGGAGCCACGTATTATTACTGATTCTTTTGTAGATAGGATTTCAAAATTACCTAAAGTATGTAATCATTTTCATTTGTCATTGCAAAGTGGCTGTGATGATACTTTAAAAAGAATGAATAGGAAATATACTATTAATGAATTTGAGGAAAGCATAAATCTTTTAAGAGATAAAATAAATGATGTTGCTATAACAACTGACATTATTGTTGGTTTTCCTGGCGAAACAGATGAAGAATTTAATGAAACTTTTGAAGAACTAAAAAAGATTAATTTCTCAAAAATGCATGTTTTTAAGTATTCAAGAAGAAAGAATACTGTGGCAGACAAAATGCCAAATCAAGTTGACGAATTAACTAAAGATAAAAGAAGTGAGATACTAATTTCCTTATCAACTGAAAACGAAAAACGATTTGCGGAGCACTATATAAATAAAGAAATTGAAGTATTATTTGAAAATAAAAATGAAGGACATACAAAAAATTACATTTTGTGTAAGGCTGTTGATGATAATGAGTCTGATTTAACTAATGTTATTAAAACAGTTATTCCTTTGTATTATAAAGATGAAGTTTTATATGTTATAATTAAAGAGTAATAAAAATACACGAACAATTTGTTCGTGTATTTTTATGGCAGGGGTGGAAGGAATCGAACCCTCCTCAGGAGTTTTGGAGACTCTTATTCTACCGATGAACTACACCCCTATGTAAACGCTTTTTAATAATACCACTTTATATGTGTGGATTCAAGTATTTTTGCCAAAAGTCTTTACATTTTATGTAAAGTATGCTATAATTACTATATCAATTAAGATATTTTGTGTAAGTAGAGATGAAAGAAGTTTCACTGGTACTTGCGATTGGATTCATCCAATGGACTTGTGGCGAAGATGCCGTGTTTTGTCGTATGATGAGGAGTGTATATTTTAATTGGTAAAAAAATTATGAAAGGAGCATCCAATGTTTTACTCAAAATAAACGCCTGCTGTTGTTGAAAATAGCAGGCGTTTTTCTTTTGTTTTTTATTCCTCAGTTACTTCTGCTTCTGGAGCGTTTGTTTTAACAGATTCAATTCCGTTAAGGCATCCAGCCAATTGAGAGTAGCCTTCAGATGCTAAAATGTTTTGTCCATTTTTAGCATTTAATCTAAATCTAAATTCACCAGCTTTATCAGCATATACTTCAAATTTAGGATTTGTTAATTCTTCATAACCTTCTTTTGTTTGATCTTCAATTGGAGCTACTGGAGCGTTTGTTTTAACACTCTCAATTCCATTTTTGCAAGCATCCATTGAGCTATATGTTTGCGATGTTCCAATTATTTGTCCATTTCCTGCAACTAAATTAAATCTGCAACCAGCGTCAGATGTTTTAATAACGAATTTTCCCATTAAAAATACCTCCTTATAATTTGTAGGTCAACCTACACTTATATATTAAGTTTAACTAACGAGTACTAAAAATACAAGATAAAAACTTTTTTTTATCATATTTGAAAAAAAACTAATTTTTATTGAATTAAAAAAATAATAAGAGTAATATTTATATGTAAATAAATCAAAAATCTGAGAATATTTTAAAAATATTCTTATATTTTTTGACCTATTCAATAAAAAGGGGAGAGATTTTAATGAAAAAAGTTTTATTATCAATTTTAGTTTTAGCTTTAATTATTATTCCTTGTGTATGTTTTGCTGATGCAGTTGCTTCATATCACATAAGCAACATATACGTTACTTTTGACAAGCCAGAAAGAGGTGTTAAAGTTCCTATTTCTGCAGAAGCTTCAGCACCTGGAGCTACTTTAGAAGTAAGCTATGTTTCATGGTATGATAAAGACCATACAAAATTAGGAAGAATGGAAGTATTTGCAGCTGGCGAGTATACAGCAGAATTCGAAATTACAAGAAAAGGCGGAGACGCTTTATCTAAAACAACAGGCGTATTTGTTAATAGCTCAAAAGATAATGTTACTGTAGACTATTCAAGCATTAGTTCAAATGTTTTAAAAGTTACATATAAAGTTACAATATCTGGCCAAATAGCAAACGGTAGACTTTCTAATGTTGGCGGAGCAGCTCCTTCTTCACCAGTTAATATGTTAAATATTAGCTTTACAATACCTGAACCAACATATGGTGGTAGCTATATTTCAAATTCTGAAGTTAAATGTGATGCAAGTTCTACTTTAACAATAGATAATGCAGGCTGGTCAAATGAGACAGATGGTGTTTTAATGACAAATTCTGACAAGTTTGAAGCAAAAACATACGAAGTAAGAATTTACTTTACAATGAAGACAAATTATGTAATAACTGATGATACAAATGTTACTTTAAATGGAAAGAAAGTTACAGTAAGTAAAGCACGTTCTGGACAATACTATTTTGATTATCAATTTGAGGTTTCACTTCCATCAAGAGACAACACAGGTTCAAGACCATCAAGAAGTACTGCAACACCGGAGCCAACAACAGCTAATGTAAGACCTACTTTAACAGATGGAACTACAATTGTAAGACCAACAGTAACATTATCAAGTGGAGAATTTATTAGACCAATTTCTTCTTCATCTGGTAGAAGACCATTAACAACTAATTCAGGAGAAACTTCTGGAGAAAAACCTGTAGAAACTACGCCTACTCCAGTTCCAAATACAGCTACTCCAGAACCATCAAAAGAGCCAACAGCAACACCAAAAGTTACTGAAGAGCCAAAGGTTACAGCAAAACCAGTAGAAAAGATAGTTTGGGCTAGTGCTTCAAGCTGGGCATTAGACGAGCTAGATAAAGCAAATAATGCAGGGCTTATTCCTACATTATTCAACAAAGAAGATTTAACAAAGAATATAACAAGAAAAGAATTTGCTTATGTTGCTGTAAGACTATACGAGAAGGTTAGCGGTAAGGCCGCAGAAGCAGAGAAAGAAAATCCATTCAAAGATACAAAAGATACAGAGATTTTAAAAGCATACAAAGTAGGAATCACAAATGGTGTTTCTGAAACTGAATTTAAACCTGATAGTGAAATAACAAGAGAGCAAATGGCTACAATGATGACAAGAGCATTATTAAAAGCTGGAATTGATACTATGGTTGACTTAAATAAAGTTGAAAAATTTGCTGATGATGGCAATATGAGTTCATGGAGCAAGGACTCAATCTACTTCATGTCAGGCAAGGGAATTATTAAAGGATTAGGAAACAATGAATTTGGCGTTAAAGGTACTGCTACAAGAGAACAATCTTTATTAATTCTTAATAGAAGTGTAGATACATTTGCAAAATAATAAAAATAAAAAATGAGGCAAAATTTTGCCTCATTTTTTTAAAATTTTAGTAACAAAAATTTAATAAAAACAAGAAAAAAATTATTGAAATTAATTTTTTGTTAGATTAAAATAAAAATAAGTTGAAATAATAAATTTTTATTTTAAGGAGAGACAAAAATGGGAAGAAGACCAAAAGAAGAATGTATTACTTTAAAATATAATGGAACACTTGATGGAGCTAAGACAATTTGGCTTCATTATGGTATTGGTGAGGCATGGGAAGGAGTTTCTGAGTGCAAAATGAGGAAGCTTAAATATTGCTACAAGACCGAAGTTACTATTCCTACAGGCGCAGACCTAAATTTCTGCTTTAGAGATCAAGATGGAAATTGGGATAATAATAGTGGTTTTGATTACAAGTACAATTCATTAAGCACTACTGTACCAACGTATCCAAGCGTTGAGGTTGCTCCAATTACAAAGAAAAAATAGATAAAATATTTCTTAAAATATTGACTTTTAAATGACAAGATGATAACATAAGTCTTGTCATTTGTTTTTGCTCGAGTGGCGGAACTGGCAGACGCACAGGACTTAAAATCCTGCGCCTATAAAAGGGCGTACCGGTTCGATTCCGGTCTCGAGCACCATATAGAAGGCCTTTAGACGTTGAATTTACAATTGTCTTTGGGCTTTCTTTTTTTGCTTATTTTTCGGACTTTTTAGGGAAGTTTACAGAATTCTATTGAAAAGTTAACCAAATTATGGTAAACTTCATGCACAGTTTGAAATCTGAAAAAAGGAAGTAAAAAAATGGTTGTATTTGTTAGTTTATTACTTATTATCGTCGGCGCTGCAATAGCAATTTATGCTGATGATCAAATACAAAGGATGAAAGAAGAAGAAAAATTAGATAATTACCACAGAACTTCATATTTTGTATTTACGCAAAAAAAATATGAAGATTTAATTAGCAATAAAGGTGATTATGGAGAATATAGTGTATATTCAAAATTAAAGGCTTATGAACAATTCGGAGGCAAGTTCTTATTTAATCTATACTTGCCAAAAGAAGATGATTCAACTTCAGAAATTGATTTATTATTCTTAACTCCAAAGGGATTATTTGTAATCGAGAGTAAGAATTATGAAGGATATATTTCTGGTGGAGAAGAAGATTTTTACTGGACACAAAAATTAGGAACTCAAGTTAATATAAAGTTTTATAATCCAGTTATGCAAAATGCAAATCATGTGGCTACATTAAAAAAATATGTTCCAGATAATTTACCAATTTACTCTATAGTTGTTTTCTCAGATAAATGTAGATTATCATGTGGTAGAATAACTCAAAATGATACATATGTTATAAATAAGGCGTATTTACCTATGTTAGTTAAAGAATTATTAGATAATTCTGAAATGATTATTTCTTTTAGAGAGGTAAATGGACTTCAAGAAGCATTGTTCCCATATTCTCAAGTATCTGATGAAGTAAAGCAAAACCATATTGAGAACATTAATAGAATGCTTAAAGAGCATGATGAAGCTATAGCTGAAGACGATTCAAATAATAATGAGGTTAAACCTGTTACTCTTAAAGAATTGCTTGAACAATTTAGAAAGTATAAAAGCTATAAATTAAATGTTGCTGAAAGTAATATATTTGATAATGATGAATTAGATAAGCTTATAATGTATAAGCCAGCATCATTTGAACAATTAAAAATGAATGGCATTTTATCAGTACAACAATTGTATTCACATGGTATGGAAATTGCAGACATGATTAATGATTTTATGTATACAGAAAGACTAGCAAAAAGATAATATATAAGGACTGACATTTTAAAATGTCAGTCCTTTTTTTATTCAAAAAATGCTAAGGTATCTACTGGACAGTAATCATCAGTTAGTATTAATTCATTTTTAGCAAATTCTGGTTCATAAGCCCCATCAATATTAGTTATTTTGTTATTGCTTGCAATAACTAAAATATTTCGTATAGTGGTTTTATTTAATTCTTCATTTTTATCCTCAAATTTGTATGCAATTGGTAGAAAATATGTATATTTAAATAATTTACTAATTGTATGTCCTTCTGCCATTAAAAACTTACTATTTTTATCTTCTAGTGAGCTGATAATGTTTGTAATATAAATTCCATTATCATTTAATGATTTTTTTATTCTTGATACAGCTTCTATTGTCGTAAGCGTTTTAGCAGGAGATTCACCTAAAAAAGTGTCGTTAACTATAACATCATATTTTTTTTCGTTTTTATTTAAATACATTCTGCCATCGTCGCATATAATATTTAATCTATCGGATTCTTTTAGATTATAATCTTTTGTAAGGTCATCTAAATAAAAATATTTATAGGCCATATTCGTTAACCTATCATCAATTTCTACAACATCTATACTTTCTCCGAGATTTTCGGCTATATATGATTTTGGAAAAGAATAGCCAGCTCCGCCTATCATTAAAGTGTTATTAATATTTGATTGTTGTTTAACTATATCTCGAATTCCTTTAATATAGTCTGTACCCGGCTCATACTTTCTATCATCTGTGTACGTTTCAGATTCGGCACCCCTGCCAACTTTAATAAGTCTGGTATTGTCTTTATAATTATATATTATTGCTCTATCGTATTCTGTATCATAACTTAGGCTAATATTTTCCTCACCGTTTAATATTTTTGTCGCATTGTTTTCTTGTATTTTTGAGTATGAGAAAATTAATATAATGCTAGATAATATGATAATCAAACTAATAATATTATCTTTTTCTTTTATTTCCGTTCCAACAATAAATTTTACTAGTGATATTACCATTGCTAATATAAATAGAATATTTATACAACCCAGATTTGGTATTAATAGAAAACCACCAGTAACTGTACCTAGTATAGCTCCTAATGTAGAGAATGCACTTATTCTTCCTGCAGTTTTTCCTGCGTCTTCAAGATTTGCAAGCCTTAGTTTTAGCACAATAGGTGAAACCAAACCTAGCATAATTGATGGAAATAAAAATAATAAGCATGTAGCGATAATAGCGCCAATTTTTACATTACTAATTGAATTAACTATTGATGATATTAAAAAATCTGATGTAATTGGAATTAATAGTATTAAAAAAGAAGCTATCGTAAGAATTATATTTAATCTTCTTTTTTGGTTTGTACTATCTGCAATTTGACCTCCATAGTAGTGACCAATGCTTGAACTTAATAGTATTACTGCTATAACACAAGTCCAAACAATATTTGTGCTTCCAAAATATGGTGATAATATTCTTGAGGCAACGAGTTCAAGAATCATTCCAACTGCATCAATAATGAATAAAGAAATCTCAAGTCTAAATTTTTTAATTTTTTCCATTTTTGTCCTCCACTCTAGTTGAATTATGTAACCTACAATTCTAAATCTACACGTAAATAATAGCATTATTTCTAGGGTTTATCAAATCATATTTAAAATAAAGATTTGTTTACTATAAAGTTGAAGTTTAATATATTGTATGATAACATTAACTAATGAAATAAGAGTATTAAAGGATTTTATATGGATAAATCGAAAAACGTTATAGAATTTTATTGCTTATGCAATAAACTAAAAAATACTATTAGGACAGGCTGGAAGGACTGGCACGTCAATAAAGATAGGATTGAAAGTGTTGCAGAGCACATATATGGGGCTCAAATGCTTGCTATTGCAATGTACTCTGAGTTCGAATATAACATAGATATTAAGAAAGTGCTTTATATGCTTGCAATACATGAACTGGAAGAGATTCTAATTGGTGATTTGACGATGTTTCAAATAAGCAAAGAAGAAAAGAAGAAGATAGGTCATGAAGCCGTTTATAAAATTACAGAAAATCTTGCTATAAAAGAAGACATTCGAAGCCTAATACTTGAATTTGATGAAAGGAAAACCCCGGAAGCGGATTTTGCATACCATATTGATAAACTAGAATGCGATATTCAGTGCAAATTATATGATGAAGATGAAGCTGTAGACCTTACTGATGTTAGGAATAAGCTGAATTTTCACGATCCTGATGTTTATAAAATGCTAGATGATGGTATGAGTTGGTCTCAAATGTGGATGACATTTGGAAGAAAACGTTATAATTATGATAAAAACTTTGAGCAGGTATCTGAATATGCAATGAATAATGCTTGTAAACTCGATATAAAACTATAATATACATAAGACAAAGGAGAATGATTATGAAGAAAACAGTAGTATTAATCATTGTTGTAGCATTAATATCTCTTATTGCAACTACTTATTTTCTAATTAGAGCTACAAATGATGGACAAAGAAAAGTAAATAATACTCCTATTTCTAATACTCAAGTAGAAGCAACCAATGTGCCTACAACTACTGCAGCACCAAGTGTAGAGAATGAAGTAACAATTAATGAAATTATTGATACATCAGGAGAAATTAGTGGAGACTCTGGTGAAAATGAAGTAATCGAAAATTCAGGCGATCAAGAAACTAATTCTAAAGATTATGATAAACAAGTATTAGAAGAAACTGAAACTGCTAGTAAGCCAACACTTTATTTCTTCAAGAATTCATTTGTTGGATATTTTCAAGATGGAAAGTGGGAAGCACCAAAGGATATTAGATTAGGGGATATTTTTGATAACGATCATTATACTTTGTATAGTACAAAATATAAAAAGTATAAATCTACCAATATAAAGTTATCTCTTGGTGGTGGATATAATGGTTTTTCTTATGTCGGGCAAGCAACAGAACATGATGACGAGACTGGTACGACCACAGACAATGTTTTAGGTTCATTTGCTTCAGTAGTAGATGATGATGGTTATATTTTTGAACTGCCTAATAAACTTGATGAAAAGCTTTATAATACTAATACAGTTAATCTTAATGATATTCAAATCTCATCTGTTACTATGCTTGCTGATGGTGTAAATTATGATGGAAAAGATAACGTTAGTAATTTAATTGCTTTTAATGAGGATTATTCTTTAAGATTTGAAAACGAATCGCGAATGATTCCTATTCCTGAAGAAGTTGTGGAATTCGTTAAAGAGCAATGCGAAAAGAATGGAATTAAAGAGGGCGTTGAATATTCATTAGACAGCTACTATAGACTCGATTTGAACCACGATAATGTATTTGATGATATTTTTGTCATAGTATCTGATGATGCTACAATTTTAAGAGATTCTAATGGTAGCGATTATTGGGAAGCTACCCAGAAGTTAATTGAGTATGGCGGATTCTCTATGATTCTTACAAGAATTAATGGTAAATTAAGCATTGTTAAAGACTGCTACATTAGGAATGACGAGCCGGAGAATCTATTTGGAGGAGATACTTTTACATATAGTTTAGAAGTTGTTGATTTAAATAATGATGGAATATATGAGATACTGTATTCTACTAGTGGATATGAATTTTGGTGGGATTCGTTAGCAGTATATGAAGATGAAGGTTATAAGTCTTTTTAGATATGGCATTAACTAGGACGCTTGCAATATAGGGGCGTCCTATAAATTCGAAAGGGAAGGATTATATGGAAATCAATGAAGCTGTTATCCAGTTTATAGGGGCTATGGGATATTTCTTTCTGGCTAATAGTTATTTTAATAAAGATAAGGCAAAATTATTGCTAGTACAAATAGTATCAAATTGTTTTCTTGCAGTACATTTTTATTTGTTAGCAGGTATAGGAGGGGCAATATGTGATATTGTTTGTATTGTGTCTGACACTGTTATATTTTTGCACGACAAGTATAAGCTAAATAAAAAGAAACTTGTTGCTACGTTGCTATTTATATTTTTATTCTCTGCATGTATTGCTGTTATGTTAATTACTAATAGTCAATTTACATATAAAGAGTTATTCCCTATAATTGCAACATGCTTTATAATTGGCTCACTTCTATCAGATAACAAGAATGTTATCAGAATAGTCGGACTTGTGGCTGCCATTTGTTGGCTAATCTATGGCATAATATATTACTCTTTTGCAAGTATTGTATTTGAGATAATTATTATTGTAGCAACCATTTTGTCTTATATAAGAGAAAAAAACATAAAGGAATGATATTTGTTTGGGGGTAAATATGAAGAAAATTGGTCTTATAGTTATTTTGGTTATTTGTGTTACTATTTTATGCTCATGTTTTAATAGTGATGATAATAATTCAAAAGTTGAAAGATATAGTGGTGATTACTACGCACCTACTGATATAAGTGAACAAGTTTTATTAGATAGAGATTCGCTTTTTGCCAATAACGAACTGTTGGCGATTGGGTATTTAACAGATAACACAGAAGAATCACTTTTTCAAAAGTACTTTCAGGAGGATATTACTTCTGATGATCTTTTAAGATGTGACTTTAGTAATGAAGCTGATTATAAATGTAAGCTTGTAGTAATACCAAAAAACGAATATGTAGTTTTAAATATTTGCGATTGCACTATTGATGAAAGTGGTAGTTTAAATACTTCTCCTTATTTTGATGAGCCTATTAATGAACCGTTTATCTTTATATATGACAATTATGAAAGCACAACACCACAATACGCATTTAGTATTGAGACAAATGGATATAGTAGAGTACTTCCAGTTGTTTTTAGTGGAATGGATGGGAAGTTATCAATAAGTGGATTTGAAGGCGAAGTGCTAGATATTAGTATTTATGAATAATTATATTAGCATATTATATACACTGAAAGGAGAATAAAATGAAAAAACTATTTACATCAGAAAGTGTTACCGAAGGTCATCCAGATAAATTATGTGATTTGATATCTGATACACTATTAGATGCATACCTTGAGCAAGATAAAGAGTCAAGAGTTGCAATAGAAACTGCTGCAGGAAAGAACAAAATATTCATCACTGGCGAGGTTACTTCTAAAGCTGGATTTTCTAATGAACAATTAACTCAAATCGTTAGAAAAACTATCTATAATATTGGATATTTTGGAGACGTGGACATATCTTACCGTGACTGCGAAATTGAAATAAGGATTTCTAAGCAATCTAGTGATATAGACTTGGGAGTTAGCAATTCACTTGAAATTAAAAATGATTTTAAGGCATCTGGAGCATCGAATATTGATAGATCCACTTCAGTTATGGATTCCTTATTGTCTGCTCATAGAACTGCAATTAATGCTAAGGCCGAAGCCTCACATGAGAGCGCATTAGCTGAGGGAGCTGGAGACCAAGGTATGGTATTTGGTTACGCATGTTCTGAAATGCCAAATTATATGCCTGCTACAATTTTCTATGCTCATGCACTTACAAAAGCTTTGACTGATGCAAGGAAAAATGGAAATATTCTTGACATTGGGCCAGATGGAAAGTCTCAAGTTACGGTTGAATATGATGAAAACGATAATGTAAAAAGAATTGAATGTATTGTTATAGCGATTCAGCACAAAGACACTAAGTCAGTTGAGGTACTAAGAAAAGAAGTTATGGAAAAAGTCATCAAGAAAGTAATTCCTCCTGAATTATTAGATGACAAAACTAAGTATTTTATTAATGCTACAGGCAGATTTGTGACTGGTGGGCCTTTGGCGGATGCTGGTTTAACAGGAAGAAAAACTATCGTAGATACATATGGTAGCCATGCACACCATGGTGGTGGAGCTTTTTCTGGAAAGGATCCTTCAAAAGTAGATAGAAGTGGTGCATATATGGCAAGATATATTGCCAAGAACATAGTTGCCAATGGCTATGCCAAAAAATGTGAAATTCAAATTGCCTATATTATAGGAGTTGCCAGACCTGCATCTATTTACATTAATACTTTTGGAACAAATACAATCCCTGAAGATGATATAATAAATATTATTTGTTCTAATTTTGACTTAACACCTTTAGGAATAATTAACACTTTAGACTTAAAAAGACCTATTTATACTAAAACAACAAATTATGGACACTTTGGAAAAGATGATTTGCCTTGGGAAAGAATTATTAAAATATAGTTTATTTTGGGCACTTAAAAAGTGCCCATTTTTTTGCTTTATTTGTGTTATAATTAATATTGCAAAAGAGGTGATATCAATCGAAAAAATAGGTGCAATATTTAAGAACATTAAAGAAAAATTTAAGCTTGATAATAACACTGAATTTGAGGCAAGATATATAAAAGAATTAGATGGCTTAAGAGCTTTGTTTATTATAATTGTTTTTTCTTATCATACTTGGCAGCAGTCATGGCTTTCGCCTAGTATAGGAAATTTTAGCCTTGATTTCTTGGTTAGAAATGGTTCTATATTAGTTGATGCGTTAATTCTACTATCTGGGTTTTGCTTATTTTTACCTTATGCAAGAAGTAAAGTCTATAATGAACCAATTCCTAATACAAAAAAGTTTTATATAAATAGAGTAGCTAGAATAGTTCCTTCTTATTTGTTTGCAATGATTGTTATTTTGGTATTTTTTGTTTTCCCAAGGGGAGGATATTCAACGTTTGCTGATGGCTTTAAAGACATTTTTACTCATTTGTTATTCATTCATAATTTATTTCCGGATATTATTGTTAATACTAAGATTCTAGGAGTTTTATGGACAGTCGCCGTGGAGATGCAGCTTTACTTAGTATTTCCTTTTTTGGCAAAAGCTTTTTTAAAAAAGCCTATTGTTACATATTTAACTATGACTGTTATTGGACTTATAGGGTGCTTTATTATTAGTAATCAGATTCAGTCTAATGGATTTTCTGTTTTCTCTAATCATACTATTACTTTTTTGCCAGTTTTTGCAAATGGTATGCTTGGGGCTTACATTTATATGAAGATATCAAATAAGTATAATAGGAAAAATAAAGTTTTAGCGATTATTTCATCTATTTTGATGATTGTACTATTTGCTTGCTTTGAGAATATCTGCAGTTTTCGAATGAGTTACTCTAATGAAGTTAAATGGCAAGTTGATTTCAGATATTTATTATCTTTTTATTATTTAGCTATTATATTAAGTACCATTTTTGCTTTTCGATGCTTTAGATTCTTTTTCAATAATCGAATAATGCGATTCTTAGCTGCAATTTCATATAACTTATATATTTATCACCAGTTTATAGGAACGGAACTAAAAGCAAATAAAATACCTTATTGGGCTGGCGAAGAATTACCTAACATTGCTGGAAATGAAAAATGGAAAGTAGAGTATACGCTTGTTGTTATAGCTGTTTCTCTTATTGTAGGAGTAATTACAACGTATTTAATTGAAAAACCTGCAAATAAACTGATTAAAAAAAGCAATTTTTATAAAAATATACAATAGTAGTGTTTTTATACTATATTTAATGTATAATTTAATGGAATTATAGGAGGACTGATTCTATGACAAAAAAATTTATAGTATTTATAGCAATTATTTCATTTATGTTTGCATTATCTTATTCTTTTGCATTTACAGATGTAGATTCTTCACATTGGGCTTATAACTCTATTATTGAGATGCAGAAGAAGGGCCTTGTTAGAGGCTATGAGGATGGTTCGTTTAAACCAGAAAAAGAAGTTACAAGAGAAGAATTTGCTCAAATGGTATACAATGTTGATAAAAGAGAAGCAGATATAAGAAATGTGCAATACTATTATGATGTAGTTGGTGGAAGATGGTCTTATGCTGCTATTCAATTGGTAGGATATTCTATCATGGATAGCGCTGATGGATATGCATATTTTTATCCTACTAGGCCAATATTAAGAGAAGAAGTTGCAAAAGTCCTAAATGATTATTATGGTTTTAAGGTAAATATCACTGTGCCAAATATTTCTGACAACACATCAGATTATGTAGAGTACTATATATATAATGAACTTGAATTATCGGATAAAAACGAGATATCAAAATCATATTTAGACGCTGTATATAATATGTATACTTCTGGGCTTATGAACGGAGTTTCTAATACTAGATTTTCTCCAAAGAGTAGCCTTACAAGAGCTCAAGCTGCAACTTTACTTTTGAGAATTACAAAAATGAACGTTAATTCTCCAACGCAAGAACCAGTTGCAACCAAAACTCCTGCACCTACCGCAACACCTGTAGTTGTCACTCCAACTCCAAGGCCAGTTATTACTCCTGAACCACAATTAACACTTTATACTGGAGAAGGAGATGCACCTGATATTCTTGCTCAGGAAATTCCATCTGAAATTAGATATAATGACTCATTCACATTTAGATTTAGAAAGCTGGTTCCAGAAAGATCAGATGTTGATGTTATTGTATCAAATGGAGTTAATGACATGTATTTGGGACCTGATGGCGTACCTGGTTCTAAAGATGAATTTGTGCTTACTGGAAAGGCAATAGCTGAGATTTTTGAAGATAAGAGTTTAAGAACAAATCCAGAGATAACTATTACTATTAAGGCTTCTAGACATTTTTATGATGAAGATCCTAAGCGTAGTGCTGATAATGAGATTTCTTTTAAGTCAAAGTATATTTTTGAAGATAGTGAGATAAATGATAGCTCACTTACAATTAAGTATAATATTCCAACAGAATTGAGAGAAAACGATACATTTTCTATCTCATTTAGTAGATACTTAAAAGAAGATGAAACCATAAGATTATCAGCAAATAATTCATGGACGACATTAATGTTTGCAGGTAGTAAGTATCAAATATCTACTGTTCCATGGGTATTTATAGATGAAGATATCAATGGTAATGAACTTAATTGGCACTTAAGAAAAGAATATACATTTAGTGCAAAACAAGTTATTGAAGCATATAAATTCTCTAATTCTATAGAAAGATGCCCAGATGTAACATTTAGTTTTGATCATCACCAGACAAATGTTTCGAATATAAGGTCATCAGGTAATAATGTTTCTAAGTTTATATTTAGTGGAAGCTCAATTACACCTGCTCCAACAACTAATCCGCAGGCAAAAGACTTAGACTTATCTTTCTTAAAATTTGAAGATAATGGTACTAAAAACATGGTATATAGTCCACTTTCTATCAAATATGCTTTGAAGATGCTTGATGAAGGTGCAGAGGCAAATACCAAAGCTGAGATTGATGCTCTTGTTGGAAACTTAAACCTAACAAAATATGAAAGAATCGATAATGTACTTTCTCTTGCAAATGGCCTATTTATTTTGGATACGTATTCTTCTAAGATTAGTAACGAATATAAAGAAACACTTATGAATAAGTATAATGCGGACTTAATTCTAGATAAGTTTAAGAATGCAAACAACATAAACAGTTGGGTTAGTGACAAAACACTAGGCATCCTTAATAATGCTATTCCAGATGAATTCTTAAGAGTTCCAAATTTAAGAATGGTTTTGTGTAATGCTCTGGCTATTAAAATGGATTGGCAAACTAAATTTATAGAAGGAAGTACTAGAGCAGGAGATTTTTATAAAACAGCAAATAATATAATTCGAGTTGCGACTATGGATAGAGACTTGAATAGTCGCAGTGACAAGTATTATGTTGATAATAGTGTTACAGCAGTGTCTATGAACTTTAAAAAGTATGATGATGTTCAACTAGAATTTATTGCTATTATGCCAAATTCTAATTTATCAAATTATATTAAAAATCTAAAACAAAGTGGTTTAAATAATGTTCTTTCAAAGCTAAATAAGCCAACAAAAATAGCACATTTATACATTCCTAGATTTAAATTTGAATATGGTCTTGATCAGTTTGTAGATGACCTAAATAAACTTGGAATTGAAGAAGCATTTACGGGTAGTGCTGATTTTAGCAAAATGATTAAAAGTCATACACCTGATTTGTATGTAAGCAATGCACTTCATAAAGCAAGTATTGATTTTAAAGAAAGTGGTGTTGATGCGGCAGCGGTAACAGCCTTTACGATTTCAGCAAAAAGCGTTTCATTTGTCGAACTTCCGGAGGTTATAAGAATAGATAAGCCATTCTTGTTCATTATTAGAGATGTTGATACAAGCGAAGTTTGGTTCGTAGGTGCTGTATATGAGCCAGAACTTTGGAAATAATGCTGAAGTATTTATATAAAAAGGCGATGAGTAAATCTCATCGCCTTTTGTTATCTTATAAATATTCTTGGCACTCTATTTGATATATCACAAATAACCTCATAATTAATTGTATCACTAAGCTTTGCTACTTCCTCTACGGTAAGTTTATCATTGTCCCAAATATATACTTCATCACCAACAGAAACATCTTTTATGCTTGTAACATCTACCATGAAACTATCCATGCATACGCCACCAACAATTGGAACTTTTTCATTTCTTATAACTACAAATCCTTTGTTAGTAAGGTTTCGCCTAATGCCATCTGCATATCCGATTGCAATTGTTGCAATTTTCATTTTTTCTTTTGTGATGAATTTTCTAGAATAACCTATTGATTCACCTGCATCTAGTTCTTTTAAATAAGAAATTCTTGAAACTAATTTACATATTGGCTTTGTTTTGATTTTTTCAAGTCCGTTATCATATGGCTCATAGCCATACATGATAATACCTGGTCTTACTGTATTTGACACGCCATCATTATAATTTAGTAAACCATTTGAAGCAGAGGAGTGTATATACTTTATATTCTTAAATTCACTAAGGACGATAGGTACAGCTCTTTTAAATATTTCTATTTGTTTTTTAGTATATTCATCATCAAAATCGGCTGATGAGAAATGCGTATAAACACCTTCGACTTTAAAATTTGGACTTTCTTTAACAAGGTCAATTATCTTTTTTAAGTCTTGTTCTTTTATACCAGTTCTATTCATTCCAGTTTCAATTTCTAGGTGTACCTTTATTTTTGTGTTTCCTTCAATCACCTTTTTAATGAAAGTGATTTCACTAATTCCGACTGAAATATCATATCTATGTATATCTTCGATTTCATCAGCAAAAGGTTGATTAAGTACAAATATATCTTTTTTGTATCCTAGTTTCCTTATCTCTATTGCTTCGTCCACAATTGCCACGCCTACTATATCAAATTGGTTCAACGTGTCCAGGTCTTTGTTTACATACGTACCATAGCCGTTTGCTTTTATAACTGGTAATAATGTTTTATCACCAACATATTCTTTAATCTTTCTAATGTTTTCATTGAATTCTTTTAAATCAACATACATTCTAGTTTGTCTCATGTTTTTCACCTCAGATTTTCTTATATATGGTTACATAATTTGTTGCGATTACTATGTATTCACTACATTATATCATACTTTTATTGAAAACAATGTGCTGACACTATATAATCTTACTATAAGGATATGAATGGAGGTTTTTTATGAGAAAGGATTTAGGAAAAGAACTTATATTTTTACCTTTACCAGTACTTATGATTGGTACTTATGATGAAAATGACAATGCTAATGTTATGAGTGCTGCGTGGGGAGGAATATATGATTATGGAGAAATTATTATTTCTTTATCTAAGCATAAAACTACAGACAATCTAGAGATTAAGAAAGCATTTACGGTTTCATTTGCTACAAAAGAGACTGTTACAATTTCTGATTATTTTGGAATTGTGTCAGGTAATGAAGAAGACAAGATTTCAAAATCTGGTGTTCATGTTACTAAATCTAAGTTTGTTGATGCTCCAATTATTGAAGAATATCCTTTGACACTTGAATGTAAAGTTAAGTCTTTTGAAGAAGGCACTTTAATTGGAAAAGTAGTGAATGTAAATTGCGATGAAAAATATATAGATGAGAATGGCAAAGTTGATTCTAGCAAGATTAATTTTGTTACCTATGACATGACATCTAATTCATATAGAGTAATTGGAGATATTGTAGGAAAGGCATTTAAAGAAGGATTAAGCATTAAATAAGAAGTAACAAGATTGAAAGGAATTACTATGGGTAAAAT
>JAEEYG010000124.1 GCA_016291695.1 Clostridia bacterium
GCTTACAACGGATTCCAATAACTTAAAAATATATTATGCTGCATTGGCAGGGGCTTCTAATAATGATGCGAATATAAAGAAAATGGCTGAAGAAGCAGCTACATTGAACGAAATGCTTTCTACAGTCACTCAGGACAAAAATGCATTTGCTGATACAGTTGCCAAGGAAGAGACTTCACTAGCTAGTGCATTGTCTAATGTTTCATCAAATGTTTCAAAATTACAGCAACAGTATAATAGCCAATTAGTACCACAGATTAACACTTCAATAGATAACATTGAAAATGTATTAAATAATACAAGTACGATGATGACATCTATGGGAGAAACCTTTGGCAATATTACTGTTATGTTTGATGCATTGCAGGGTACATTAGATTCTGCAAATGTTAGTTTAGAAAAAACTAATGAAGCACTCTCTTATATAAATAATCGTATAGCTAATTCAATTGAAAAAGTGGAAACAGCTGAGGCAGACGAAAAAGTAGAAATGTTAATTGAAACTTTATCAGGAGATCCAGAGGCTTATGGCTCGTTCTTCTCAAAGCCTGTAAGTGTTACAACTGAAGCAGTATATCCTGTAGAAAACTATGGTTCTGCTGTAGCACCTTTCTACTCTACTCTTGCATTTTGGGTTGGAGCTCTTATTTTAACTGCAATTATTAAAGTACATCCAGATAAATCAAAATATCCTAATGCAACAAGCGCTGAAATGTATTTTGGAAGATATTTATTGTATTGGGTATTAGGTCAGATTCAGGCAGTAGTTATTGTAATTGGTGATGTTTATCTTCTGAAGATACAATGCTTGCATCCAGGATGGTTTATGCTTGCAGGTTCAATAACTGCTACAGTATTTACTATTCTTATATACTCTCTTGTAGTTACATGGGGAGATGTTGGTAAAGCACTTGCTGTAGTAATTGTTGTTATTCAGATAGCAGGTAGTTCAGGAACATATCCTATTGAATTGCTTCCCGAGTTCTTTAAGAAAGTTTATATTTTCTTCCCATTCCCATATGCCATTAATGCAATCAGAGAATGCTTATGTGGAATGTACGAAGTTGACTATTTAGTATATTTATTGCAGCTAGGTATATTTATAATCGTATCACTTGTAATTGGATTATTTATCCGAGTTCCATTTGAGGAAATTAATCATTACATGGAAGAACGTATGGAAGATACAGAAATGATGTAGAGGTTGATTTATGTCAGAAAAAAAAGAATACGAATTAATGTATGATAAATTCATGGATTATCAAAGAGGACTCCATGAAAAAAATTCTGAGAAAATAAGAATTGGATTAAAAGTAAACATTTTACTTCCATTAGTGTTTTTGCTTATAAGTTTCATAACAAACAGTTCAAAGCTTGTATTCTTGGTACTATGGATTGTTTCGCTTTTTGGTATTTCTTTTTATTTACTGTACGTGGAATTTATGGATTTCAAACTACAGGAACGTATGAAGGAATTTGGTGTCATGAAAGAGGAAGAAGAACAGATGAATTTAATTGGAGACCAAGTTCAAAAAAGTATTGAAGAATTAGGAAATCTTAAAAATAGCGAAGTAATTCAAGACATTAAGGAATTACGAAATAGTATTATCGAAGAACGTAAGAATAAAGGAGGCAATCAAGAAGATGAAGAACATTCTTAAAATCATTGCCTCAGATGTAGAAAGACTAAGCAAAAATGTAGTAGCTTACGTTGTTATCATTGGTTTAACTGTAATACCTTGCCTATATGCATGGTTTAATATTTTATCTAACTGGGATCCATATGGACCAGATGCTACAAGTAATCTCCAAGTTGCAGTTGCTTCTAGTGACAAGGGAATCTTAATTGGCAATTATGAACTAAATGTAGGCGATATAATAATTGATAATCTTAAAGGTAATAATACTATTGGCTGGGTTTTTGTTGATACAGCCGAGGAAGCAGTTAATGGAGTTCACTCAGGTGATTATTATGCTGCACTTGTAATTGATGAAGCTTTTAGTGCTGATATGATAAGTTTTTTAGGTGGTCAGATTGAAAACCCACAGATTACTTATTATGAAAATGATAAGAAAAATGCTATTGCACCTAAAATTACAGGTAAAGTAAAAACTGCTATTCAAAATGAAGTAAATAAAGCCTTTATTAGCACAGTAACCGAGACTATCCTATCAACAAGCGAAAATTTTGTTTCCTTGGATGAGCAGGGAAATCTTGGAGGCAAAGCGGTTGAAAAACTAGAAACTCTTGATAATGATATTAGTGCTGTAGTATTAATTCTTGATTCTTATATCGCTTTGATGGATTCAACAGAAAATCTTATGACTGCTGGAGAAGCGGTTTCAGATAGTGTTGATTCTTTAATGGCTTCTGCTGAAACAATGACAGAGGCAACAGAATCAACAGTAAGCGCAGGAAAAGCTACAGTTAATGCAGCAGAATCTCTAACGAACACTAGCTTGGATATGATGGATAAATCATTAGATAACCTTAGTAAACAGGTAATAACAGTAGCTGGTTATATTGGAAAAGCTAATGGTAAACTGGGTGCAACAGCTCAAACCATGTCTAAAGGCTGTGAGGGACTAAAAAAAGTATGGGCTATTGATAAGGAAATGAATGACTATGCCAATAGTTCAAATCAGGAAGTAGTTACTGCAGCAGCAAATATTGATGCAGCATATGACGCAATCACAGCAGATTTAGCTAGTCTAGAAAAAAAGAGTAATGAAACTGATGCAGATGTAAAGGCAATAACAGATAGATTATCAGCAAATATTGTTTCTGTTCAAAACAACATTAATACATTAAGAGCTGAATACAACAACAGTATTAAGCCACAAATGAGTAATACCTTTAGCGCTGTTGATACATCAATAAATGAGGTTAAGAAGATTTTAAATTATAATACCTCAAGTATCGACTTAGTATCTAAGAGCTTAAATAGTTACCCTGATATGATGAGTCAGTCTAGAGAATCTCTTATTAAATCAAGGGATGAAGCGCTTGACATGCAAAGCAAACTTGAGCAGCTTATAGCTGATATGAAGGGGCTTGGAAAAAACGAGCAGTATCAACGATTTATAGAACTATTAAAGAATGATCCTAATTATTTAGCCGATTTTATAAGTAGTCCAGTAAAGGTTGAAGAGACATATGTTTATCCTGTAGAAAACAATGGCTCCATGACCGCACCATTCTATATCGTGCTTTCAATCTGGGTAGGTTCATTGATTATGTCTACAATCCTTAAGACAGAAATCAAGGATAAGAGCCTGACTGAAAATGCATCAACATTAGAATGTTTCTTTGGAAGATTCTTTGTAACATACCTGATTGGTCAAATCCAGACCATAATTACAGTTTTAGGAGCACTGTTCTTCGTGCAAATTCAGTGTAAGCATCCGCTGATGCTGATTTTGGCCTGCTCATGGACATCATTTGTTTATGCGCTACTGCTCTACTCTTTCACCTACTCATTTGGAAATGTAGGTGAGGCTCTTGCAGTAGTACTTATGGTAATCCAGGTAGCTGGTGCAGGTGGAACCTTCCCAATCGAGGTTCTCCCAAAGGCTTTCCAGGTACTTTATAAATTCATGCCATTTAATTATTCAATGAACGCAGTTCGTGAATGCATTGGTGGATTATATAAGGCTAATTACTGGATGTACCTTGGAATACTTACTATTTTCGCTGTTATCGGTGTTCTAATTGGAGTATTCCTATATGAGCCATGCAAAATACTTAATGAACAAATTGAGAAGAGTAAAGAAAAATCTGGTATTTTGATTTAAAATATAGGCAGGACCGTCGGGTTCTGCCTTTTGTTGTTTGCAAAAGTAGGAGGAGTTTATGAGAGATATTGAATGGGTAAAGGAATCA
>JAEEYG010000125.1 GCA_016291695.1 Clostridia bacterium
AAAAAAGGTTGCTCCATATTTGTCATAATTCATTTCAATAATTAGACTTTTGAAGGACGTCCCCAAGTCTATGGGCAAATATTGATTAACATGATATAATCATACTATATTTGTCCAAAAAAGATGGTCACTTGAAAGGAGACATTTTATGTTCTTTTTTAATAAATTAAACTCAAAAACAGTTGAAGTTCCCAGTGAACTCTCTAAAAGAATTAACGACTTCATACTAGAGAATGAAAAGAATACTGTACATCAAAAATCTGATGGGATATTCTTTTCTCTTTCGGAAAATGGCTCTAATAATGAAGACGAAATAAATGAAATAACAAAAGAAGTTGAATCTACTCCACAAGAAAATCCCTTCAACACACTACTATTAAGCATTATTGATGAAAAAGGTTTAAAAGATAGCTTTGTATATAAAAAGGCATATATCGATAGAAGAGTTTTTTCAAAAATCCGTTCTTCTATAGATTATCATCCTTCTAAAGGTACAATAATACAGCTTGCCTTAGCACTAGAGCTTTCACTAGAAGAAGCAGAAAAACTACTTGATTCTGCAGGATATTCTCTACCAAAAAATTCAAAAGAAAATCTTGTAATCATATACTTATTTGAGCATAAAATATTTGATGTTAAAAAAGCAAATAATATATTTTATACAATATGTAGAAAATCTTTTAATCAATTATATTTATAACAAAAATAAGAAATGTCCTTTAGTAAGCGACATTTCTTTTAATTTGTTGAAATAATAGTTATATGATATTATACTTAGTTCAAGAATGAATATTGTTATATGGCACAGGCGATTGGAGCCCAAGTCCGTTAGCAGTGTTTGTTCTTCGAGCGCCTATGATAAGAAATTGAACCGTCAGCTGTGGGTTTAGGTTTAAATCCTACGACCTTCTGACCAGTTTCTTATCATAGGAAGAGCTCCAAAGTATTAGTGATCCCATAACTCTTGATTATGGTCTCACAAATTCATTTATAAAGTCTGTTGCGGAATATTATCCGTACCTGACTTTAGGTATAATTCAAATTATTATGCTAAAGCTCATAATTTGAATTAACAATATTACAAAAATTATAATACTGCTTTTTGTGCCTAAGTTCGCATACGCTGAATCAGTTTTTAACTGTCCAGAGGTTTGAACATTAGGCACTTTTTTTCGACTATTCAATTTATTACAAGGTTAGAGTTTACCTACTACTTGTGACAGATTTTTAATTAATACTTCCAAATCTACTCATTACTCATATTATTCTATTTTCCTTGAAATATCAAGAATATCGTGTTATAATGTAAATAGCTTTAAAGCTATTAAGACTTGGCACAAAATTGACGACTCACTAACGTGGTGTCAGTCACCAAGCCTTCAGATAGAGATTCATCCGACCTCACGACTATGACCCCAGCATTACTGCCAGGACGTAGGGAGGTGCTTGAATCTTATAATTATACTTAGTGAAACGGTAGGGCAATTATAGCCCATCTCCGAGTAACTGAGTATTTTTTTGACTCTTTTTACCGCAACAGGCAACTAAATCACCCGTTTCTACAAAAGATGCGTTATCATTCCGCATGCAACTACATTTTCTTTATATCCATCTTCGAAAAATGCTGCAAAATCTTCCTCATATTCTTTTATTAGTCTATTTCTTTCTGTTTCTGAACATTTATAATGTTTAGTCAAAATCTCCTCAATTGCTTTCATATATTCACATACATTTTTATCCTTATTACTAATCATAATATTCATCTCGCTTTATCTTTAAAATTCTAGCATCTTTTTTCCTTTATATTTATCAAATATGCACTTTATTTCGAAATCATTTAAGTCATTTACTTTCCTGTATCGTTCATCTATATGCATAAATTCATATACAGTCACAGCATGATCAAAATACGGCTTAGCAAATCCAATTCCTATACGACCTTGTACACATATTTTATTATCAAGATTTACAAAATACCAAGGTCCATGTGGAATACTGCCTAGTTTATGCATTTTCGATCCTTCGTATTTATTATTTGCTAAATATCTTTTTAAAGCTTCATGTTCTATACTATCATCTTTTTTATAATATACTATAAGAACATTAGGCGTATCAGATAACCTTCCATCTCGCATAGTATCATCTCCTACATCATTTTCCAAAATTCTTCTTCACTCAGAATCATTCCTTGGCTAGATGCTGCAGCTGCACAAGTAGTATTCCCCATTATTCCTATTTCGTTAGCTTTGAAATTCAATGTGATTGGTAAATAGCTATTAATAAGTTCATCTCTTGAAAAT
>JAEEYG010000126.1 GCA_016291695.1 Clostridia bacterium
GCAGCAAACCCATACATCATATAATCATAATAATAACGGTAAAAGAAATCATCTAATTCTTTTTCTGTAGAATTAGGCATAAATCTTTTAATTGTATGCTTTACCTCCTCAACTTGATTCTTTGTGAAAAGGCGACGTTTACGAAATAGATTTTTCCCTATCTCTGCCATTTCTATAGGGTCATTTGTGGTTTTTATTTCAAACATATTTGTAAAAAAAATTAATGAAACACTAAATTATTAAAAGTATAACTTATCTCCAAACTACAAATCCACCAAAAACTTTTGAGTATATGACCAACTGTTTTATTAGGTTTAAAAATATACAAATAAATTATATTGACATTAGATATAAGAATGTATTAGTAATTTATCAGTCATGTATATGCTATTGACAAATTAAATCTCTACTATTTCGCTTATTTTACAATCTACAAAAGGAACAATTGCCGTAGCCCACGCCATACCCACACCAAAAGCACTGAGCATTAGCTTTTTCTTTCCTTGCATCTTGTTTTTTAGTTCGCTGACGATAGTAAGGGGAACAGAAACAGAAGAGGTGTTGCCATATTTTTGTATAGTCCATGGAATACGCTCTTTATCTAGTTTCATTTTCTTTGCAATATAGTTGTTTATAAACGAATTTGCTTGATGAAATACATAGTAGTCCATAGATTGAATATCCTCTCCAGATGCTGTTATCAGTCTCTTGATATCTTTTGGTACTTCAATAATTACGAAGTTAAACACATCAGCTCCGTTCATATGTCCATGCTCGTCTGAACGGATGTTACCATATTCATCAACAATTTTTTCTTTCAGTGTTTCAACCGAACTCATATTTCGATAGCCACCACCGGGAATCATAATTAAGTCACCTCGTGAACCATCAGAATTAATAGAAAAATGACTTTTTCCAAATTTTACATCGTGTTCTATTAAAGCAGCTACTCCCGCATCACCAAAAATAAATGCCTCGCGCCGATCTTTACGACTGTATACCTTCGAACGCGTCTCTCCATCCAATAGTAGAGCTTTGTGGAACCCATTATTCTGCATCATTGCATATACAATACTTAATGTACTGATGAAACCAGAACAACCTAGTGATATATCAAATGCCATAGTTGACATGGGTAATCCCAAGCGGTCTTGCAAAAGGATACTAGTGGCTGGCATACGGTAATCGGGTGTCTGTGATAGAAAAACGACCAAGTCTATCTCATTTCTGTCTATGTTATTATCAGCTATTAGTTTTTCAGCTGCAGCAAAGCATAAATCAGAGGCGCAAGTCTTTTCATCTGCAAAACGTCGTTCAACCACCCCTACTTTATCTACTACTTTTCTTACTTCCTTTTCAGGCCAAATATCCAAATCGTAATGATAGTTGTCTATTACCCGACTGGGTATACAGGCAGCAAGGGCTGTTATTCCAACTCCTTTATAAGTTACAATCGCCATGATCAATTAAAAAAATAAAGTATCTCTTTTGAAAAAAGTAAAAAGATAAAGTTTCAAAATATTGGAATTATTTAAGCATCCTCCCTCCATCAATTACAAGTTCCGTACCAGTAATCCAAGAACTTGCGTTACTCAATAGAAATACGATACCATATGCAATATCCGATGGTCTGCCATATCGTCCTAAAGGATAGAAGTTTATGTCTTTCTGCTTATCCTCCACCGTATAAGTTCCGTTGTTAATGAATTTTGTATCAACCATACCTGGTAAGACAGCATTGCTTCTAATACCTTTTACACTAAGCTCTATAGCACAAGTACGCATATAGCCACAAACGGCTGCTTTGGAAGAAGCGTATAAAGACAAGCCAGTAGCTGTAATATATGATGAGATTGACGAAGTGAAAACGATTGACGAACCCCTATGAAGTTTTTTCTTTCTTAAAAGACCTTTGGTTAAAAGAGCCATACCAAAAAGATTGGTTTGGTATACATCCTGAAAGTCTTCTAATTTCAGATAATTTACAGGTTTTCTTTTTCCTTTTCCCGCATTATTCACTAAACCGTCTAATATCGGGCATGCGTCAATAAGATTGTCAATGTCATTTTGTGAATTGAGATCAGCAATAATAACCTTATGCCCTTCTCCTTCTAATAGGGAAAAAGTTTCATTTAGATGCTCTTCATTTCGACCGGTTATTACAACAAGTGCTCCCATCTTTGAGCATTCGATAGCAGTAGCTTTCCCAATACCAGATGAAGCTCCTGTTATCAATATAGTTTTCCCTTCTAATGAAAATGCATTATACGACATACTTCTTACTTTCTTCTTATTGTTCATCTCAACATGTCTGAACAATCTATAATGGTAAAATCATAGATTTAACGTTTAGGAACGCTAGCATGCTAGCGATCCTAACGTTCTTAAATACCATATAGAAATAAATACTTATTTAGCTTTTTCTTTTACGGTATTAAATAAATCCTCAATTGTTATAGCATCTTTTATATCGTCTCCTTTTAGAGTTACGTCATACTCTTCATCTACCATTGCTATAATACTAAGGGCAATAAGTGAAGACCACTCATCTAAATCGTGGAATTTTGTGTTTGCCAGAATCTCGTTGGCATTTGTTTCGTCAAACTGCTCTGCGAAAAGAGCAACAAATTCTTTAATTTCCATAATACTCTTTTGTTTTATATTAATATTCTATTTTTTTTGCTGGAACTCCAAATACAGTAATGTTTGGCTTAACGTTCCTAATTACAACACTCCCAGCTCCCACATTTGCGCCTTCTCCCACCTTAATATGGGGCAGTATAGTTGAACGTGTGTTTAAGGTTACCATATCTCCAACTTGTGAGAAACCGCCCATAAAAGAATATGATTCTATTGTACAATAATTCCCAACTTGTGCATCATGGCCAATGTTAGAATGTGGCAAAATTACTGTGGAATCGCCAATTATAGTATTTGATGAAATTACACAAAATGAGGAAACCCAAATTCCTTCACCAAGTTTAGCATTAGGATGAACAATAGCAGTGGGATGAATAAACGAAATAAAACGCCCCCCCCTTGATTTGATAATCTCTGTGTAATATTTTCTCCATTTAGAACTTCCTAAAGCACAAAAGAAGACATCATCTTTTTCAATTTGATAAGATTCAACAGGACCTATGATTGGCGGATAATTATCAAAACCATCCAATGCTGTTGCTTTATCGTCCAGAAACCCTTTTATTATGTAGTCACTTCCATAATCAGGTCGCATCATAATACTGGTACAGTTCTCTCTTCC
>JAEEYG010000127.1 GCA_016291695.1 Clostridia bacterium
GCCAGATCCGTTTGCAACTGCTACGTTTACTAACTCGCCTGCAATGGTATCTGCTTCTGGAATTACGTATGTTGTTTCAAATGTTTCTACTGCATCTGGCGCTAAGCTTTCTATTGTCCACTCGCCGCTTGTTAATTCATCAGTAACTGTGATGCCTGTTAGTGTTACGTTACCATCGTTTGTTACTGTAATTTTGAATGTAACTGTTTCACCTAAAGCATATGTGTCTCCACTTGCAGGTGTACTTGTTATTTCTTTTTCTACTTCCATGTGTGGATTTTGTTCATCTACTGGAACTGGAACATCTCCACTGTTTTCTACATCGCCAGATCCATTTGCTACTGCTACGTTTACTAATTCTCCTGCAATGATATCTGCTTCTGTAATTACGTATGTTGTTTCAAATGTTTCTACTGCATCTGGTGCTAAGCTTTCTATTGTCCACTCGCCACTTGTCAATTCATCAGTAACTGTGATGTCTGTTAGTGTTACGTTACCATCGTTTGTTACTGTAATTTTGAATGTAACTGTTTCACCTAGTGCATATGTGTCTCCACTTTCAGGTGTACTTGTAATTTCCTTTTCTACTGTCATGTGTGGATTCAAGTCCTCAACTGGGATTTCTTTTTCTCCACTATCTGTAGTTTTGTCTCCACTAGTTGATGCTACTGCAACGTTTTTAAGTTCTTGACCAATGTCTGCTTCAGTAATTGTGTATTCATATACTAATGAAGCATTTTCGCCAACTTTTAATTCTTTAATTAGTTCATCACCCGAAACTAAAACTACTCCTTCAAGTTGGTCAACTATTTGAACATTTTCTAATGCAATATTACCATTATTTGTAACTGTAACTAAGAATGTTACTGTTTCACCTAGTCCATATTTATCACCACTTGCTGGTGTACTTGTAATCTCTTTCGAAACATCCAAGCTTGGATTATCTGGAACAGGAGTTGCTGTTGGTTTTGGTGTAGTCTTTGAACCACCGCCACCACCGCTTGGTTTCTTAGTAGGCTTAATGTCTCCACTTTCCCTATCAATAACTATATTCTCTTCAAGTCTGTTCAATAGTTCAACAGTCTCGGCTCTTGTAACGTTTTGAAGAATTCTTAAAGAGTGATCTTCATATCCGTTGATAAAGTTATGAACAGAATAACTATGTACAGCTTGATATGCCCATTCTTCGATTTGTTTGCCATCAGTATATTGTGCAAGTCCATCTTTGTGATCTTCTGGATATACATCCTTATCGATTCCTAATATTCTCGCAAGAATAACTGTTGCTTCTTGACGTCTAATAGGTGCATAAGGTCTAAACGTTCCATCTGGGTAACCTGTGATGTACCCTCTTGAAACTGCCTCAACAACATCTTTGGCAAACCATGCATCATCATTTACATCACTGAATGTATTGTTAGCTGTTGCTGTAAGCTTATATCCAAAGAAGTTGTTAACAATTCTAACAAATTCAGCTCTTGTAATTGTGTTGTCAGGTCTAAATGTACCATCTTCATATCCAATTACAAATTCCCTATCAAGGAAATCCATAATCTTTTCATAGCACCAGTGCTTGCTACTTAAGTCTGAGAAAGACTTGGGTGCAACAGCAGATACAAATGAAACAGATATTACTATAGTCATGATTGCTATAAGTAAATATTGAATTGCTTTTAATGCTTTGCTTTTCATTTTCCTACCTCCATGTTATTTAACATTAATAATAATCTCTTTATGATATTTATCATCATTTGTATTGAAAGAAATCTTTGTACTTCCATCATGTAGTGCCGTAAGAATACTAAAGTCTTTATCAAATGAAGCAATCATTTGATTTTCAACTTCAATACTCAAATCTGAATCTTGTGATTCTTTTGGGAGTTCTACTGACATTTGAACCTTATCACCAGAACAAAGCTCTAAAGAATCATTAATAATTTTTATCTTGATAGCATCACCAGAATGCTCCAAAATGCCAACCATTATGTCGTCGATATCATCATCAATCAGTTCAAGCTCTCCTATGCTATCTGCTCCTCCAGAACCTTTTATTCTGGAAAGCATTACAACATATTCAGCAAAAGAAAGATTTTTCTTTGGCTTGAACGTTCCATCAGGATAACCAACAACTATGTCATTACTAGCTATAGCAGAAACATATGGCAGCGCCCAACTTGAAATGTCATCTGAATCAGAGAAAGGACACTGTTCTGAGTTCAAATCAACATTCGTAAGTCGTGCTAAAATAGCACATGCTTCTTCTCGCGATACCAAATCATTTGCCATAGCGTTTTTCAGGTAACCATTTTGATTAGCGACATCAATAGCTTTTTCTAAAGAATCTGATTCGTCGAACGAATAATATCTATTCGTGAGTTTTGCAAGTTCACCTTTAGTAATTGGACTATTGAGTGCCGATTTATCTAAGTCATCAGAAACATATCCTTTGCTAACAAAACTATTAATTGTTTCTGACGCCCAATGGTTATTAAAATCAGCTCCAAGAGCTATATTAGAGCATAAAATAATCAACAAGCTTATTATCGCTGTTGATTTAATAATCTTTATCTTCATGTATATTAAACACTCCTAAAATACAAACTACCAGGGGGCAGTTTTATCTCGCGCAAAAATATACCACAAGTTGTCATAACTATCAATACTTTTTCCTACGGAAATAAGATTTTTTTATCATTTCTATGAATATTATTCTTCTTTTGTTTACATAATTAATCTTGCCGCATTAAAAAATATTTTTTCTAGGTAAAATCCCTACTTAAAAGCATTGATAAGATCTCCCCTTTTCGTACTTCCGTAGCACTTTCAGTATTCAACACTTTTAGTGTAATTTGTCAAAAGTATTGAAGCTCTAGTGTTTCGCGCCTTTTAGTTGTTTACTTTAGCTTACAAAGATGCTATAATTAAGTTAACTTATTATATACACTATTGTATCTAGTAAGTCTTACAAAAGATAAACTTCCAAATAATTGGAAAGGAGGCGAGGCATATGACATATTCTAACTTTTTCAAAGGCAAAAGACTCTTATCTTCTTTAATCTGTCTTATGATGTTAGTTTCTATAATGTCATTTGCCTTTGCGCACACTCCTATTGAGTACAACATTAATCCGGAAACGAAAGAGAATTCTGTAATAGACACAAAAGCTCAGAAGAAGTTGTCTTTCACCGTCATTGATACTTCTTCCCCAATTTTCTATAACGAAAAAAAAGTAAATATCAAGAATAACTCATTTAGTGTGGATGTATCAAAACTATCTGGAAAAACAGAAGTTACTTTCACAGATGAGTTTCAAAATTCTGTGTCATTTAACTACAACTTCTCCGCAAAAGGTGGAAGACTATTAGACTATGAACTAGTTGAAGGTAGGGATTTAAACACATATATTACAACTGTAAAGGGAATTAAGATTATTTATACAGATAGAGAAAAATCTGCTCTTAGCAAATTAAAATCATATATGAACAAGGTTCCAAAAAATATGCTTATTAATCTAAAAGAAATAAAGATGATTCCATATTCTAACACAGTAAATATTGCTGGCACTACAAAAGATAGCACCATTACACTATATAACTTTAGCAAGTATTCAAAAGCAACTCAAAAGAATATAATCTATCATGAAGTTACTCATACGTGGGCTAATAAATTGATCGATAAAAAGATAATTGACTACTCTTATAGTGATTATAATGAAGTAGTAAATACAGATGGAAACTTTGTTAGTGGCTACGCAAAAGACTTTGCAAGCGGCCATAATGGTAAACTTAGTGAAGACTTCGCAGATAGTGTTGCTTTTTACATCATTAATAAAAGCTCATTTATAAAGCAATATCCAAATCGTGCAGTTTATATTAAAGGCCTACTCAATATAAAAATACAATAGCGATACAAATAATAAGCCGTCCTTCTTATTCCGAAAGGGCGGCTTTTATTTTACGAACAAAAATGCACCTTACAAGGCGTGACCCATAGTATTATTATTTCGAAAGGAATTGCCAAAGGCTTCCGACTTCTTAATGATGTGTATTTACAGTAGCAAGAAAATTTATGGACGGGAGCACGAATTGTGCGACCAGGTGTCCGTAAATTTTCTTAGCTATTGTTAATACACATTATTTAGTGTCTAGAAGCCGACGCACCTTCCTTGAAGAAATAATAATACTATGGGTCACGCCATGTAAGGTGCATTTTGGTTTCATCTTCTCTTTATAGTCTTGCTACTAGGTCATACTCCATTGCATCTATGATTTCGACCTCTACAAAATCCCCTATGATGACGTCTTTTGTATTTTCAACATATATAACTCCGTCTGTATCCTCTGGTACTTCTCTATATGAACGTGCAACGTAGTATTTGCCATCTTCTGTAATATTCTCTATTAAAACTTCAAGCTTCTTTCCTATCATTCGAGTATTGTTTTCTTTTGATATTTCTTTTTGAACTTTCATTATTTCATTTGCTCTTTGCTTTTTAAGCTTTGCTGGCAAATGTCCATCCATCTTTTCAGCAGGTGTACCTTCCTCTTTAGAATACGCAAAGCAACCTAGTCTATCAAATTTGACTGCCTTAACAAATTCCTTTAGCTTTGAAAAGTCCTCATCCGTTTCTCCAGGAAATCCTGCAATTAATGAAGTTCTTAGCACTACATTAGGTATTTCTTTTCTTATTCTTGATATTAATTCATTTATTTCTTTTTCGTTAGTTCTTCTTGCCATACGCTTAAGAACACTATTAGAAATATGTTGAATTGGCATATCAAAATAATTAACTATTTTCTTTTCATCTTTGACAGTAGTTATTAGTTCATCTGTTATAGACTCTGGATAAGCATACAAAAACCTTACCCAATGAAAATTCATCTTGCAAAGCTCTCTCAATAGTTCTGCCAATCTTGGCTTTCCATACAAATCCATTCCATACTTTGTGGTATCCTGAGCAATTACAATTATCTCTTCTACACCTTTATCACTAAGTCCTTGTGCCTCTTCAATTATTTCTTCAAAAGGTCTACTTTTGAATGGTCCACGTATCTTTGGAATTGCACAATAAGTACAATTGTTACTGCACCCTTCTGCTATCTTAAGATATGCATAATATCCATTTGTAGTTATTTCTCTGTCAAATGGGCTAAGCATGCTAGTATAATCATTTACAGTATCTTTATTCTTCTTAATCAATTTTTCTATAATTCCCCAAAAATTGTCATATTCCGATAAAGAAACAAACAAATCAACCTCTGGAAGCTCTTTTGCAAGGTCTTCTTTATATCTTTCTACAAGACAGCCAGTAGCAACTAGATATTTGCAATTGTTCTTTTTATACTCTGCCATCTCCAAAATAGTGTCTATTGCTTCCTTTTTAGCACTATCTATAAATCCACAAGTATTAACTATAATCATTTCGGCGTCTGCCGGATTAGATACTATTTCATATTTATTTTTCTTGAAAAGTCCTATCATCATTTCTGTGTCTACTAGGTTCTTACTACAGCCTAAGCTAATAAATCCAATTTTCATACTTTTTTCTCCACTTTTAAGTCTATTTTCGCATCTAAGTGAAATAATACCACTATATCAACAATTTTTCAACATTATGTTTACTGTGCAGTTGAATTATGCTATAATGAATAAGCAAAATAATATTTATGGAGGTAATCTTTCTCAACTCACAACTCTCTTCACGCGACAAAGCATTGATAAGGAGGGTATCAATATGGCAACGAACGCATACTACAACATTCGTGGAGACGAGGGTTCCGTCATCATCGATGAGGGAAGCCCCGAAAAGAACTTGGAGATATTCAAGAAGGAATTCCACTACCTCGCCGACCGTATTAAGTCGGTCTATATCTGGTATGACCCCCGGAAGGTTGATGATCCTGAGCGCCCTGAGGGCGAAGGATACCGGACACTCACATGCTTTGGCGATCTTCTGATCGTGGAGGTTGCCGATATGACTGCTGGTACCGGTACTAAGACCGACGAGTGGACTCTCAAGATCCTCGCGGCTATGGGATTTAAGGTTTCTGGCAGTGAGAAGGACGTGATAAGGCATGGCAATCCCGGCCATGTCATCACCTCTCTGAGGATCGATAAGTAAAACAAGACGACCTAAGGCTGTTGCCCTAGGTCGTTTTTGTTATGACTCAAATAATGCTTTTGCAAACTCACTTGCATTAAAGTTTTGAAGATCGTCTATCTTTTCTCCGACACCAATAAACTTGATTGGAATACTCATTTCTGAACATATTCCGATTACTGCTCCGCCCTTTGCTGAGCCGTCCACTTTTGTTAAAACAAGTCCAGTAACTTTTGATGCTTCACTAAATTCCTTTGCTTGCACAATCATGTTTTGGCCTGTTGTCCCATCAAGCACTAATAATACTTCCTGAGATGCTTCTGGAAGCTCTCTATCAATTATTCTTTGAATCTTGCTTAGTTCATCCATTAAGTTCTTCTTTGTATGAAGTCTACCAGCTGTATCTATAATTACAATGTCATAGTTCTCATCTTTTGCTTTCTTGATTCCATCAAATACAACTGATGCAGGGTCTGAGCCTTCCTCTTTTCTAAAGAAGTCTACACCTGCTCTATTTGCCCAAACTTCCAATTGTTCAATCGCTGCCGCCCTAAAAGTATCAGCTGCAACACATAGAACTTTATTCCCATTATTCTTGTACAGATTTGCTATTTTACCAATTGATGTAGTTTTTCCTGCTCCATTTACCCCGACCATCATAATAATTGAAGGCTTGGTATTTAAATTAACTTCTGAATTGTTCTTAGTTAATTCTTTTTCTATTTCTTCAATTAATGCTTTTTGAATAGCATCTTTATCTTCGATTTTCTCTAACTTTGCTCTATTTCTAAGCTTGCCTATAATGCTAGAAGCAGTCGTTACACCGACATCAGATAGAATTAAAGCTTCTTCAAGAGACTCTAAAAACTCTTCATCTACCTTTCTAAAGTTTGCCATTACTTCATTTACTCTATCATTAAATGCCTCTTTGGTTTTAGATAAACCATTCTTTAGTCTTTCAAAAAATCCCATTATATGTACTCCTATATTTTCTCTATATTAATCAATATGTTCTTCATTTTAACAATAAGATCATTTTGCTTTTCAATGATTTGATCATATTGTTCAAGCTTCATTCCCTTTGAAAGAATCAAATCTAGCAAATCATCAATTTCTTTAGATACCGTAGTTGCATCTTCATTTAACGTCTTAGATGAATTTTGGATTATTTCAAGAAGTTCTTTTAATTCATCTAATTTTTCATCTGACATTTCTACTGTATTCTCGATAACCTCTATTTTTAAATTATTAATTCTTTCTGCAGCTGCTCTAATCTTATTGCTAAGACTATCCTTGTATGTTTGAATCTCGATATTATTCTTTTTAATAATATCAACTTTTACTTGCTTTGACTTTGATAATAACATTAATTGCTCAATTGTAAGTGATGGAATGCTAGTATCTTCGCCTGATGTATTATCAGCATTTAATACTCCACCAGTAGAAAATGTTATCACAAATGCTAGTAGTAAGGTAATAATACTCTTTTTCATATTACACCTCACCATTCTCAAGGGACTGGTTAAGCTTATCTTCATCTACTGTTGGCACTTTACCAACAGCTTCAAGAAGCCCTTGCAATGCATCATCAATTTCAGTCAAAACTTGTTGCTTTTCTTGATTTGAAGTTTCATTGTCTGACTTGATAATTGGTTCTACAATAATATTTTCATTATTTTGTACAGGTGTGTTACCTGACTCTATTTCCTGATTACCAGATTGTTCCATTATTGTTGGAACTTCTACGACAACCTGCGTAGGCTTAGGTGTGTTTGTAGCTTTTTTAGTTGGAGCTATAGTAGGCTCTGGAGCTTCGGTAGGCTTTTTTGGCTCTTCACCCGATTGCTTTATTTCAGTGCCAGTTTTGGTTGAAGCAGGCTTATTAGACGGAGCAATTGTGACACTTTTAATAGGTAATGACTCGCCAGAATGGATTCTATTAATCTCTTTGGGTTCCTGGCTTATATATGCAAAATATATTCCACAAAGCAAAGCTATAGAGAATATAATCATTATAGTTGCTATAGTCATTATTTTTCTATTCAAAGGTCTCACGCTCCTTTCCTAGTAATCTATTCAAATACAATCGGTATATGAATTGTAATTTTAGTCCCCTTACCATATTCGCTGTCAACTCTAATTGTACCATCATGCATATCTACAATGTTTTTAACAATATTAAGTCCTAATCCTGCACCATTGGTAGCATTACCATATTCATTAGCAGTATAGAACTTGTTGAATAAATAAGATATTTTGTCTTTCTTAATACCTGTTCCAGAATCTGCTACTTGAATGATTGCATTTTTGTCTTTTCTATTAATTGTAACTTTTATATACCCCTTATCTGTGAATTTAAATGAATTGTTGATTATATTAATAAACACTTGTCTTATTCTATCTTTATCAGCAAATAGCACAATGTTTTTAACCTTTTCTTCTAAAGTAAAGTTAAGCTTCTTTTCACTAACCATGCCATCTAATTCTATTTTAACTTCTTTAGCCAAGTCGTTTAGAACGAAACGCTCCTTATTAAGTTTTGTAGAACCAGACTCTAGTTTAGCAACCTCAACGATTTCTTTAGTAAGATCCTTTAGTCTATTTGCCTCATTATATGCGAGTTCAAGATACTTCTTTTCATCTTCCGGCTTAATTACGCCATCTAATATTCCTTTTAGAAAGCCGATAATTGATGTTAATGGCGTACGAAGTTCATGTGAAACATTAGCTACAATATCTCTACGCATTTGTTCTGCAACTAATATTTCTTTTTTCATTATATTAAACGATCTGCCTAGTCGGCCGATTTCGTCTTTTGATTTAATTTCTATATCTGGAATTTCTCTTCCTCTACCAAGTTCAATAGCGTAGTTACTGATTTCTACAATCGGTTCTGAAATACGAATTGAACTTCTTAAAATTGTGAAAGCACTAATCATCACAGCAACTGCAATAATTAGTATCATGGTGTTTAGTACTTCTCTAGAAACATTATTTAGCTCTGTCATAGGAGTAAATAGCAATATTACGCCAGATATTTGCCCATTGTATTCAAGTGGCATTCCGACATAAACAACTTCATCCTCAGAGCTAAGCTTAATCGGGTTCATTCTCTGTACGGTGGCTCCGTTCATTATTTCTGTAATGTCTGAAATGATTTGAGAGTTTAACTTCATGTCAACGTCTTCATTACCAACCGATAACCTACTAGTATCCGGGTTTAAAACATATATTTTGATATTAGATATGTAGCTCATTGCATTTATCCATGAATTAAGCTCAACTCTGGTTATTTCATTGCTATAATATCTTCCCATAAGAGCATTTGTCTTTACACCAGCATTCTCCAAGTTGGAAGCAGCCTGTAAGGTGAATTCTCTATAAAAAATACTTAGCATAAAAAATGATATAACTAAAATGATGGCTAAAAACAAAGACAAATATGTTACAAAGAGCTTCATATAGATACTTTTGAACATATTACTTATTCCTTTACTTCAAATTTATATCCAACATTCCATATTGTTTTTATTTCCCATTTGTTCTTTGAACTAGATAGCTTTTCTCTGACGCTTTTTATATGAACATCAACTGTTCGTGTTCCGCCAAAATATTCGTATCCCCATACTTTATCTAATAACTGTTCTCTTGAAAATACTTGATTTTTATTAGTCATGAAGAAGTATAATAATTGTATTTCTTTTGGTTTTAAATCTGTAATTAATTTGTCGTTAAGTTTTACTTCATAAGTGTCTAGGTTAATCTTAAGATTATCAACCTCAACTCTTTGAACCTTCTTTTGCTCTTCCTTCGGAGCCTTATCATCCTCTCTTCTAAGATGCGCGCCAATTCTTGCAATAACTTCAGTAGGCTCAAAAGGCTTAACTATATAATCATCTGCACCAATATTTAAACCTTGAATCTTATTCTCAAGCGTGTCCATTGCTGTAAGCATAATAATTGGTACTTTAGAGAATTGTCTTATTAGCTTACAAGCTTCCCATCCATTGATAACAGGCATCATAACATCCAAAACTATAATATCTGGTTGCTCTAATTTTGTCTTGTTAACCGCTTCACTACCATCATATGCAAAAACAACTTCATATCCCTCGTTTTTTAGGTAGATGTTTAATAATTCACAGATGTTTTTGTCATCATCAACAACTAATACTTTTTTCAATGAAACTACGCCTCCTTTAACGTAAAACAAAGTTCAAGGATTTAATATAACAAAAAAGAGATTAGTTTCGGAAGGACGCGCCTTTCTAAAAATAACCTCTCTTTAAATGAATGCCATACGGCATTCATCGTATTATTCTGATAAACTACAAAAGATGCGTGGTAATCCACATCTTTTGGATTCATCAACTTATCGAGTTCTCATTCGTGTAACAGCATGTTTTGCGAGAGTAGATACAAAACAGTGCACCTCATGAAATCCAATAAATCTCATGAATCCGTAATTTATCTGCAAGCGTCCTCCGCTTTCAATCATATAATATACATCTTTTTTTAAAAAAAGTTAAGTAATTTGTTAAAAAATTGTAAACGTTATTTTTTGTTAATATGTATACCTTTTGCCGAAATAACTATGTCAATTACATTCATTGCCGTCAATCGGTCGATTTCCTTACGTATTTTTTGTCTAAAGTCCGCCAAAGCAGGCTTTACGACTACTCCATACTCTACTATAACGTCTATATATATCATTATTCCAGCTTGCTTTGTTTCAACATTTATTCGCTGTACCTTGTAAATTGCATTAATCTGGTCCTTTACATAATTAATAATGGTCTTAAATACATTGTCTGAAATAGTATATTTACCCAAGTAGCTAAAAGTTGGCCTTATTAGAGACTTCTCAAGAAGAACAGGCTCACTATTTCTGCCTTTCCACTTAAATATTTGAAGTGGGTCCAATAAATACCCAGAAAAGTCCTTTTTTAGTTCAAATGTAGGAACAGGTATTACATGCTTTCCTCCAGACATTCTAGCACTTCTGGCTGCAGCAATCTCCTCTGGACTAGAAACATCCTCTATATAAACCGTTTCCTCAATCTCTGGCAATTTAAGGTTTCTAACTATCTTTTGCACCATGTCATCTGAAGTTCCAAGTATTAAAATGCTCTCTGGCTGTTCCCTATTAAGAACTTCATTAATTTCTTCAACTTGACCTTTGAATGAAAAAAGGGCTCTTTTGACAGCTTCTATTTTTGTAGATGCCTTCTTAGCTGATTCTCCACAAAGAATCTTATTGCCTTTTATTAAGATTGCATCGTCTATAATATAATCTGTGTTTTTAAGCTTTGCTACCATTTGAGCTCTATGGCTTTTTCCTGTTCCGGCTAGGTCCTACAAATGCAAAAACTCTCAAAAGTATCCTCCTTTCTCAATGCATTACGCTTTTATAATATTATAAACATAATTTGACCTTTTTTAAACACTTACACACAATTTGTAACAATAATGAATAAAAACTTAAAAGAGTAGAAGATTAAACTTCTACTCTTTATCTTAAACATCATTATTAAAATGTTTTACTCAACTATTCTCATCATGTTTACTCTGCCTTGATCATCAATTTCGATTACTTTAACCTTAATAGGATCTCCAACAGAAACTACGTCTTCAACTTTCTCAACTCTGCCTTTATCAAGTTTAGAAATATGAACCATTCCTTCTTTTCCAGGAGCAACTTCAACGAATGCACCAAAATTCATGATTCTAACTACTTTACCTTCATAAATCTTGCCTACTTCTAAATCCATAGTAATTGTATTGATGATTTCTAATGCTCTGTTTGCAGCATCTGTGTCTGGAGAAGCAATAAATACTCTTCCGTCATCTTCAATATCAATCTTAACACCTGTTTCAGCAATAATCTTGTTGATTGTCTTACCACCGCTACCAATAACGTCTTTAATCTTTTCTGGGTCAATAGTAGTTGTAATAATCTTTGGCGCATACTTAGAAATCTCTGGTCTAACTTCTGGAATAGCCTTAAGAATAATATTGTTTAAAATGTACTCACGAGCTCTGTGTGTTCTCTCGAATGCTTGCTCAATAATATCATATGTAAGACCATCAATCTTAATATCTACTTGAATAGCTGTTATTCCATTTTTAGTTCCTGCTACTTTAAAGTCCATATCACCAAAGAAGTCTTCTATTCCTTGGATATCTGTAAACATTACATATCTGTTTCTGTCATTTTCGTCTGTAACAAGACCTGTAGAAATACCTGCAACTGGTTCTTTGATAGGAACACCAGCAGCCATAAGAGCCATTGTTGAACCACAGATACTTCCTTGTGAAGTAGAACCATTTGAAGATAGAACTTCAGATACAACTCTAATTGTATATGGGAATTCTTCTTCTGATGGAATAACTGGAACTAGTGCTCTTTCAGCAAGTGCACCATGTCCAATTTCTCTTCTTCCTGGGCTTCTAACTCCTCTAGCTTCTCCAACGCTATATGGTGGGAAGTTGTATTGGTGCATGTATCTCTTTGATGTTTCTTCATCAAGACCATCTAACTCTTGCTCGTCTGCTTTTGTACCTAATGTACAAATTGAAAGAACTTGAGTAAGACCTCTTGAAAACATTGCACTACCATGTGTTCTAGGTAATATATCTACTTCTGCAGAAAGTGGACGAATCTCGTCTAGCTCTCTTCCATCAACTCTTCTATGTTCTTCAAGAGCCATGTATCTAACAACTGTTTTCTCAAGCTTGTAAAGAACATCTGCAAGCTTCATTTCTTTTTCATCAAATTCTTCGCCATACTTTTCAACGCAGTATGCTTTAACTTCTTCTGTAAGAGCATCAACGTTTCTGTCTCTTTCTGTTTTTTCTACTACACATACAGCAGCTTTCATTTTTTCTTCAAAGTTTTCTTTTATTTCTTCAAAGAAATCATGATCAACATCTGCGCTTATGTATTCAAACTTTGGCTTTCCAATTTCGGCTTGAATCTTTTCAATGAACTCACATATTTTAATGATTTCTTGATGTCCCTTTTTGATAGCTTCTAGCATTAGGTCATCTGGGATTTGATCTGCTCCAGCTTCAATCATAGAAACTTTTGCCTTTGTACCGGCAACTGTAAGGTTAAGTCTATTATGCTCTCTTTGCTCTAATGTTGGGTTAATAACTAATTCATCATTAACATATCCAACAGATACTGCTGCTGTAGGCCCATTAAATGGAATATCTGAAATAGAAAGTGCTGCAGAAGTACCAATTTGAGCGGCAACTTCTGGTGAACAATCAGGGTCTACTGAAAGCACGATAGCATCAATACAAACATCATTTCTCAAATCTTTTGGAAATAGTGGACGAATTGGTCTATCAATTGCACGTCCTACTAAAATTGCTTTATCTGCAGGTTTTCCTTCTCTTCTATTGAATGAGCCTGGAATCTTGCCTACTGAATAAAGTCTTTCTTCATAATCTACTGAAAGTGGGAAAAAATCGATTCCCTCACGAGGTGCCTTAGAAGCTGTGGCATTAACTAATACACAAGTATCGCCATACTTTACTAAAACGCTCGCATTTGCTAGAGCTGCCATTTTACCTGTTTCGATAGTAAGTTGGCGTCCAGCTAAATCCATACTGTAACTTTTTAACATATCTCTTCTCCTTTAATAATATATTAGGATCCAAGGCTATTATACAGTAGTTGTAAATTCTATAGCCTTAAAAAAGGCTACACAATTTACACCTACTAACCTTAAATCCGACAATATTGTACTAAAACTTTGCTCTTTTGGCAACTATAAAGAGGAATTTTAAAAAGCGCCTAAAGAGCATTGCTTTTATTTTGGGCTAGTATAAGGTATATATAAAAACAAAAAAGTTGTCGCCCGCCTAGGAGTTGGAAATTTTGCAAGCAAAATTTCCTTCCACAAGCTCCATCAAACTCTTAAACTTTTTAGTTTTTATATATACCTACACTAGCCCCCAAAACAATCAAATATTTCGCTTCACGTTCGCCTTCTTCTGAAAATAAAAAAGCGCCACTTAAAAGTGGCGCCTTTCAAAATTACTTTCTTAATCCTAGTTTTTCAACTATGGCTCTATATCTTTCGATATCGATGCTCTCAAGATACTTAAGAAGTCCTCTTCTTTGACCAACCATCATAAGAAGTCCTCTTCTAGAGTGGTTGTCCTTCTTGTGAACTTTAAGATGTTCTGTAAGATGAGTAATTCTTTCTGTAAGTAAAGCAATTTGAACCTCAGGAGAACCTGTATCTCCCTCGTGTGTTTGATATTTTGCAATAATTTCTTGTTTTGTCATCAAAATGCACCTCCTTTAAATATTCAATAACCCATAAAACCTAGAAAAAGTTGTATCTCCTCAATCCAAGAATTAGGTAAACGTATTGTAGCATGTATCATAGAAAAAATCAAGCATAAATTATGAATCTAGGTTAAAGTAAAGGTTTTTAACGGAATCTTCGCCCTTCATAAGCTTAATATTTACTGTGTTTGGAATATAATAATTGCTGTTGTCATATTCTAAGTGAAGAGTTCGTTTTTCGCCTTTTTTAAGCTCAATATCTTGGTAATTGCAAACAGAAAGGCCTTCTCCATACGTCAAATCAATCTCATAGATCGAATGATCAAAAAACCATGATGTGTTTTCAACGGTGCAGTCCATAACTATCTTATCTGTAAACACCGCAAGTTTAGAAACTGTAAGTTTAATGTCTTCGTCTTTTATTTCCTTGTCAAAGTATCCATAAATATACTTATCAGGAGAAATTGTGAAAGATTTATCATTTAGATAAGACTTAAACAATAAGTATGTTGTTTTGGTTTCCTTTTTCTTTTCTTCTCCGCTTTCAATTACATTTACGTTGTATACCATTCTAGCTTCAAAAGCATAATCAGACTTAGACTTGATGCTCTCCATGTTAAAAGAATCCCAGTCTATATCTCTAATTGAATTTAAATATTCATCATAACTAACATATTCTTTGTATTCATCTGTAAATAAAGTGTTGTAGATTTCTTCGAAATTACCTTCTTTTGCAAGCTCTTTGTATTTATCGATTGAATACGCTCTTATCATAAACGCATCTTTTATGCTAACACTTACAAGAGATTTATTTCCAACTCTAGTATATATAGAAAGTGGTTTTTTACCATAAATACTAACAATAAGCCATAATACAAACGCAATAGCTAACGCAATAAACAAAAATTTAAGTAACTTCTGTAAAAAACGTTCTAGCAAGCTTTCTTTGTTAGAGTCCTTATCCTTCTTTTCTTTGCCACTATTGCTAGCACTTTTTTCCTTAATCTCGTCCATTAATATCACCTATATCAATATTATCTCATTTTTGGTTGTTTGAAAAGATTAGTTATCTCCATTTAGCTTAAATAGCTTCATTAGTTCAACAATAAGTATTGGAGCAAATACTAGTCCAACGCACTCCAATATCTTCGAAGTTGGAAGTAAAGGAATACCAAATACTCCTCTTAAAGCTGGAATTAATAAAACTGCAAGCATCAAACATGAATCAACAGCAATGGCTAAGAATAAAAGCTTGTTTCCACCAATACCAGTTTTGAAAATTGACTTCTTAGAATTTCTAATGTTGAATATGTGAACAAGCTCTGAGAATGCTAAAACTATAAATGCCATTGCCTGGCCAATTTCGACTTTAACTTGTTGAATAGATAACTCATGTCCACCATTTTCTATAATATAATAACCTTCTCTTATATTCTCCCATCCATTTTCGCTAGCAATTTTGGCAACTTCAATATTACTTGTTGAAATTCCAATTAC
>JAEEYG010000128.1 GCA_016291695.1 Clostridia bacterium
TAAGAAAAAGGTTCCACGTAATCTATTGAGGCTTTTTAAAGAAGAAAGAAAGTTTGGATATGATACCAACCTTGATTTTACAAAGCCTTTAGCACCGCAAGTGCGTCAGGAAACTAAGAACATTATTGCATACCTAGAGACTAGGTGCTTCTTAACGGATAAAGCTGAGATACAAAGAATTGAGGACGAGGCTAAAAGACGTTATGAAGAAGAAAAGGCCAGAAGAAGAGTAGAAAGAAGAAAAAGAAACTCTAGTGGTAGCTCTGTACCTTTGACTTCAGCATTGGATAAGGCCTTAAATAACTTGAAAAATTAGCCCAAATGTGTTATAATCTTAACCGACCTAAGAAATTGCAATTGGAGGTGGCATGATGTTTGAGATAATTCTTATGTACATGCTTGGAGTTCCTCTGTGTGTGATCCTCGGATATGCCCTTCTCAGTGTCATCTTCGCAGGCCTTCGGGTCGTCGGGTGTTTCATCTGGGCGTTTATCTACCGGTTTCGTAAGTTCTTTGCTACCCTGCTAATCCTCGGTGTGCTTGCACTGGTTGCATACTTCTTCTACTACTCGTACGGCTGATAATTGGAGACTATGCAGCTTCCCATTTGGGAGGCTGCTTTTTTTGCGTTTAAATAAAATGGAGAAAATGAAAGGTTTACGTATATTGAATTTTTGTAAATAAAATGATAGTATGAGGAAACAATAAAATAGAAAGTAGGAATACAAAATGACATTTAGTTCACTAGTTTTTTTATTTATTTTCTTTCCAATAGTATTTCTTCTTTATACTTTGGTAAAGAATAAGGTAGCTCGTAATATAATTCTTGCAGTAGCAAGCATTATTTTTTATGCCTTTGGAGAACCTGTAGCAGTTATTATAATGCTGATTTCTATTGTGTTTAACTATTTCTTGGGTATTTTGGCTTCAAAAAATAAACACGATAAACTTGCATGTGCTGTGGCAGTAATTGTAAACATTGGTTTATTAATTGTGTATAAGTACATGGGATTTTTCACAGAGATAATAAACGGTGTTACTGGCTTATCGCTACATGTTATTACACTAAGACTTCCTATTGGAATTTCTTTCTTTACATTCCAGGGATTAAGCTATGTCATAGATGTATATAGAAATAAAGAAAATGTTCAAAAGAATTTGTTCTCTGTTTTACTATATATATCTTTCTTCCCACAACTTATTGCAGGTCCTATTGTAAGGTATGAAGATATCGCAAAGCAAATTAATGATAGAGAGTTTTCTATTGAACGCGTTTGCAACGGATTAAGACGTTTTATATATGGATTAGGTAAAAAAGTACTAATTGCAAACCAAATGGGCTATGTTGCTGACGTAGTATTTAAGTTTGCACCAGCAGAGCTTGGAATGCTTACATCATGGATTGGAGCAATTTGCTATGCACTTCAAATATTCTTTGACTTTTCTGGATATAGTGATATGGCGATTGGCCTTGGACATATATTTGGATTTGATTTCAAAGAAAACTTTAATTATCCATACATTGCATCTAGTATTCAAGATTTCTGGAGAAGATGGCATATTTCTCTTTCAACATGGTTTAAAGAGTATGTATATATTCCACTTGGTGGAAATAGAAAAGGTAAATTTAGAACAACAATTAATAAGCTAATTGTTTTCTTTTTAACGGGACTATGGCATGGAGCAAACTTCACATTTATAGTTTGGGGAATGATTCATGGTTTATTCCAACTTCTGGAAACGTACCAGATTATTCCTACGCAAAAGAAATGGTTTAAAAACGTAGGACATATTTATACATTACTAGTTGTTGTCATTACCTTTGTATTATTTAGAGCTGATACACTTTCACAAGGAGTGGGAATTATAGCTAATATGTTTAATGGAGCTGCTGGAATATCTGCTATTAATAGTCAGGTTTTGGCATGCATTAATCCGTTATTCATTATTACGTTTATAATTGGACTTGTGATTTCAACACCGCTATTTAAAACTATTAGAGAAAAGGTGGCAAATAGTGACAAGGCAAAGATATATAATTATGCTTCGTATGTAGGATCTATTGCGGTATTTTTAATATGTATTTTGTTATTAGTATCAAGCAAATATAATCCTTTCATTTACTTTAGGTTTTAGGATTGGAGGGATATAAAATGAAAAAATTAAAATTTATTTATGCAATAGTATTTGTAGTTATTTGTTTTATTCCTCTTGTATTTATGCCATTTGTTAAAAATAACGCAGAGATAGAAAAAAGAGAACTTACAGCATTTCCGTCATTTATAGAAGATGGTAAATTTAACGTTAATTTTTCAGAGCAATTTGAGTCATGGTTTAATGATAGGCTTCCTTTCAGAGCAAACTTGCTTTCGATAGCGAACTTTTTGAAATCAGAAATTCTAAAAGCGCCATCTTCTAATGTAATTGTTGGAAAAGATGGATGGCTATTCTATGAGAGCGAAAGCATTGATTTTATTAATGCTAATGCTTTAACAGATTCTGAAATAAAAGCTGTTGGAGTCACATTGTCTTTGATAGAGGAAAATATTAATTCTAAGGGTGGCAATTTTACTTTTGTTGCTATGCCTAACAAAGCTTCCGTTTATGAAGAATATATGCCAAATGGCTATATAAAGAGCGAAGAAAATAATCTAACGAGGATTAATGAAGAGCTTGATAGAGTGGGAGTTAATCACGTTGATATGCTTAAAGTGATGCGCGACAACAAGGAAAAAGGCATCTATCATGTAAGAGATTCTCATTGGAATTATCAAGGAGCTTTAATTGGTTATAATGCTATAATGGATAGCTTAAATAAAGAACATAAAACATATGATGACGCTACGTATACAGTTGAAAAAACATGGCGCGCGGATTTAGATAAGCTATTATATCCTGTTGGTGGATTTATGGATGATCAATATGTATATAATATTGATTACTCTACGTTTAAATTTGAAGGTGCTCGCGGAGGAGCAGATCCAAAAGAACAGCTTGAAAACTACATGAGCGATAAAGAACAAGGTGATGACAACATTAAATCATCAAACAAAAATGTGACAGATAGTAGAAAATTATTTATGGCGCGTGATTCTTTTGGACGTGCAATTTTACCATTCTTTATTGATAACTATTGTGAAGCAACATTCAAACGTACTGACAATCCTGATATAGTTTCTATTGGTGAAAATACAGACATGGTCTATGAAATAGTAGAGAGAAATTTAAACAGAGTAATAGAAACTGCACCATATTTATTTGCTCCTAGAAGAGATAATATAGAACTATCTAATTATGCTAGCGCAGATGAAACGTTAGAATTTAAGTATTCTGATGAAGGCTATGCTATAAGAGTATATGGTGCATTTGATGACAATATTGACATGCTTGATTCGAAAGTTTATATTGTTTTAAGTAATGAAAATGAGCAAGTCACATATGAAGCATTTCCTATTTGCGAGAAAAAGCTTTTAAATTGTACAAACACAAATGGATTTTCTATGTTTATTAATCCTAAAGATGGTTTAAAAGGCGAGTACAATGTTAAAATCATTGTAGGAGATAAGTGCTACGAGGCAAATACGATTGCTTTTGAAAAATAATAAAAAGGAGAGGTTAAAATGAAAAAGAATTTATTAGTTTTATTAGTAGTTGCTGTATTATGCTTTATGATGTCAGCTTGTGGAGAGCCTAAAGAACCTGAGTATTCTGAAGAAGGCGGAGAATATGAAGAAGTAGAACTTCAAAAAGTAGATAGTGCATTTTTGAAAAAAGCAAGATTCATATACAATGGATTTGAATTTGGCGTAAGAGAAAAATTTGATGATATTAAGGACAAGCTAGGAGCAGAAACAAGAGCACCTCAAACATACAAACCATGTGCTGCATTTGTTGAAGGTGAAGTTACAACTCATTATTATGATGGATTTGAGCTTGAAACTAATGACCAAGGATATATTTATTTGATTAGAGTATCAACTCCTGATTATCCTGAATCAAAATTAGAACTTGTTTCAGGTATCAAACTTGGAAGTTCACATGATGAAGTTATCAATACATATGGAAAGACTGAATCAGATAACGAATACAGTACATCTTATAGCTTTGAAGACTTTTATTTTGGAATTGGCTATGATCAAGACAATGGTGGCGTAGTTAATTACATTTCACAAGAGTGCAGCATTTAATTTAGCTTTTAATTGGAAAGAGGTGCAAAATGAGAAGAATAGTGACTTTATTACTTTCTTTAGTTCTTTGCTTAACTATTTGTGCATGTGGCAGTGAGGAAAATAAGGCTAAAACTGAAGAAAATATAGAAAACACAAATAATCAAGACATTCAAGAAAGTGTCGTAGCTGGGAATTTTAACACAGAGGAGCTTTCAGACAGTGCTTGTGTACTTTATAATGGCGTAGAAATTTGGCTTGGGGCTAAATACGAGGATGTTAAGGGAAACTTAGGAAACGAGGCTAAACCGTCAGAAACTATCACAATTTGTGGCCCTGGACAGACAACTAGTGGCAGAACATACTACTATGATGGCCTTTCTATCAATGTAGATAGCACAGAAAAGATAATAGAAATGCTTGTAGACGGAAATATAGCCAAAATCAAGTCGGGTATTGAAATAGGCCAAAATCCAGATGAAATTAAGGCAAAATACTCAATCGAGCCTGAGTTTGAATTCGAGGGTGGACTTATTTATTCTTTTGCCGGAAGTGGCTTATCATGCGACTTTGACGATAACAACCAAGCTGTTAGAATTTACGTATCACTATCAGAAGAAGAATAAGATATACAAATTAATAAAAAAGAGCCAAAAAGGGCTCTTTTTTTGTTGTAAAAAGTGGCCTAAATAATACGACAAAAACGCTGAAAAATAGGCAAATTTATTTAAATTATTTCTTGACGAAATTTGGGGTAAATGTTAAAATATAACTCGTTATCGTGTATAAGGGGTAAATGTGCAGTTTTACATAGGGAGGTAAGCGTTTTAAGTGAAATATGTAGGAATAAAACAGGTTACTAAAAACGTTAAAGAAGGTAATGTAAATGTTGTGTATTTTGCTGAAGATGCAGAACCACATGTAACTGAAAAACTTCTTAAAATTTGCAAAGAAAAAAAGATTAAAATTGTACACGTTAAAACCATGAAGGAATTAGGTAGTATGTCCAATATTGATATTGGAACTTCATGCGCAGCAGAATAAGATTGAATCTGAGTTTTGAGCTTTAGTTCATTACTCGTTCAATATATATAATTTAGGTACAGGAGGTGAATCAAATAAATGCCAACGATTAACCAATTAGTTAGAAGAGGAAGAAAAGACAAGACTTCTAAGTCTAAAGCTCCAGCTCTACAAAAAGGTTACAACTCAAAATTAAAGAGAGTTACTAACCAATCATCACCACAAAAAAGAGGAGTTTGCACAGTAGTTAAAACAACTACACCTAAAAAGCCAAACTCAGCTTTAAGAAAAGTTGCCAGAGTTAGACTTACAAATACTCAAGAAGTTACGGCTTATATTCCAGGTGTTGGACACAACCTACAAGAGCACAGCGTTGTTCTTATTAGAGGTGGAAGAGTAAAAGACCTTCCAGGTGTTCGTTACCATATCATCAGAGGAACTTTGGATACTGCAGGAGTTAAGGACAGAATGCAGGGTCGTTCGAGATATGGTGCCAAAAAACCAAAGAAAGCATAATTTGAGTGAAAAGCAGTCATTTGCTGCGTCAAACTCAAATATCAAAAATGCTCAGCGTATCACATACGCTTCCGCTTTTTGAATTTGGTTTTCCTTGCAACTAACTACTTTTGACTCAAATTGAAAGTAATTAATTAGGTTTGCAAGAAATAAATAATTAATGTTGTGCTTAAATTATATATATTGATTTTTCGTAGCGGCGAACTGTGTTCGCCATAAAAAAGAAATAATATCAATTAAGCACTTGCGAGAAACAGTTTGAAGAAAAGGCATTTCGTAGAGGCGACCACTGGTTGCCAGCTAATGACTTTGCCAAGTAAAATGTGTTTCTAGAGTACCTTTGTATGCGGTATATGTGCATACTAGAATTTTTAATAGGAGGGAAGAACAGTGCCAAGAAAAGGTTATATAGCTAAAAGAGAAGTTATCCCTGATCCAGTTTACAATTCAAAATTAGTTACAAAGCTAATTAACAACGTAATGGAAAGTGGTAAAAAATCTATAGCTCAAAAAATCGTTTATGGTGCATTCGATATCGTTAAAGAAAAGACTGGAAAAGATCCTCTAGCTGCATTTGATGAAGCTATGAACAACATTATGCCAGTTCTTGAAGTTAAAGCTAGACGTGTTGGTGGTGCTACATATCAAGTTCCAATAGAAATTAGAGCTGATAGA
>JAEEYG010000129.1 GCA_016291695.1 Clostridia bacterium
AAATGATATATACAAAGGAAATACATTCAGAAAGACTTATTTTAAGAAAAGTAACATTGAAAGATACGGAAAGTTTATATAAAAATTGGGATTCAGATGTCGAAATGCACAAATTTGTTGACTATGAATTACATACTAATATTGAGGATACAGAGAAACTAATAAATAAATGGATATTGGAATATGAAGATGGAAGATTAACTTGGGTTATAGAAACAAAAGAAAATGGCGAAGCAATAGGGGTCATTAGTGCAAGCAGAGACGAGCTAGATAATAAAATAACAGAAGTAGGATTTTCAATAGGAACTAAGCATCAAGGAAATGGATATGCAACTGAGGCACTAAAAGTGATTATAGAATATCTGATATTTGAGTGTGGCTTAAATATAGTAAAAGGCGGTTGCTATACTACCAATGTAAAGAGTGCTAGAACAATGCTAAAAGCAGGAATGAAGGAAATTGCTAATGAAAATAAAGAAATCAGATATTTTGAGGTTAGAAAAGATGATTTATAAGGATTAGAGGAAAAAAATAGAAAAGGAGATGGTTCTCTTTTTTAAGTATTACAACTACCTACACTACCACATACGAGGTTATGAAAAGTACTTATGGTACTCAGTACGACTCACATAGAAATTATAGCGTTGATGAAATTAAAAAATAATCGTAGTGGCGCACATCGTGCGTCATAAAGGAGAAAAAATGAATATAAAAATATTACATATGGTTGAAGGTGCAAAAGAAGCTACTGGAATCGCGGTGATTATTGATGTGTTTCGAGCATTTACTGTTGAAGCCTATATTATTAATAATGGCGCCGAAAAATTAATGCCGGTTGGAGATATGCAAATAGCATATGACTTTAAGGAAAAGGATAGTAAAATTGTTTTAATTGGTGAAAGGCACGGAAGAATCTTGCCGGGCTTTGATTATGGAAATTCTCCGTCACAAATTAAAAATGTTGATTTTTCTGGCAAAACGGTAATCCACACAACCAGTGCTGGCACACAAGGAATTGATAATGCCCAAAATGCAGATGAAGTATTAACAGGAAGTCTTGTCAACGCTAAAGCGATTGCTGAATACATAAAACAAAAGAAACCTGAAACGGTGTCTCTTGTTTGTATGGGATTAGAAGCAAAATCTCAAACAGATGAGGATAATTTGTGTGCAAATTACATAAAAAGTCTTTTGGAAGGTAAAGCACCAAATTTGGAAAATGAGATTGAAGGCTTGAAGAAAACGAGTGGCGCAAAATTCTTTGATATTGCTGAAAGAGATGTCTTTCCAGAAGAAGATTTTTACTTGAGTACAGAAGTAGATAAGTTTAATTTTGTACTTAAGGTTGAAAAAGATGATAATGGTTTGAATTGTGTAAGAAGAATAGATATGTAAATTGTTACTTATATGTTCCAAAAAGGAGAATGAACTAATGAAAAAGAATGAAAGCGGGATACCGCTTGCTATTGTAATAATTTTTTCACTTATAGGATTGATAGCAATACGTGCATCTCTACATGATGCTATTGTTCTTGGACAGACTGAGGACTTAGCTGGAATTGCAATTGGAATACTATTTGCTACTCCTCCTATTTTTCTTTACATTTATGGTAATAGAAAAAAAGACTTGTCACCAAGAGAAAAAGATATCCGCAATACAAAGGGTGCATGCTACGTTTTACTATTAATTCACGTGCCAGTGCTGATTTACTTACTTTGTATAAATGGGTTAAATATAGTTGGTTCAATGGTAATCGTATATATTTATACGTTGGGTATGATTGGTTTTTGTGTATATAAATTATATAGGCTTCATATTAATCCAGATGAAGATAATATGCGAACTTATAAAACTTTTAGTGATGGAGAAGTACATTATATTAACAAGTATAATGAAAATGGAATTCGTAAAACTACAGAGGAGATTATTAAGGAAATCAGTGCTAATGATAATCAGACGGAAGATAAAGATCAAAGAAATTGAAAGGGGAAATGCTAGTGTATAAAGAAATAAAACCAGATAATAAAGCTTTTAGTAGTGAAGATTTCCAAAAAGACAAATATAAATTTAATATAATATATAAGAATTTAAAAAGTCCAGAATTAGAGCTATTTAGTGATGAAGAAAACTATCTTATTTGTCGAGGCAAAAAGAGCTTACCAACGTGGATCTGGACAAAAGATAATTTTGATAGGGCAATTATTGGGGAAATAGAAGAACTAATAGAAATGTATCTAACTGATAATGAAAAAGACAAATTTACATGCAAAAAAGAACTATATGATTTATTAGTTAGTAGAGGTTTTAAGTATATTAATAAAAATGATTATTTTGAAATGGGATTTCTAATTTGTCATCAGACAATAAAACCAAAAGAATGCGATGGTGTTCTTTCTAAAGCAATAGAAGAAGATAAGGACACAATAGCTAAGTATTGGTATAATGACAATATAGAGATGAATGGAGCGGACCCAATTTCAATGGAGCAAGCAGCACAGGATGCAGAAGACTTTATTAATGATGAAAAGTTTCATGTTTTAAGAAACCCAGAAGGCAAAATTGTATGTATGGTAAGCTACGGAATAGTTGAAAACCAAGCAAGACTAAATCATGTATACACACCACCTGAAGAAAGAAAAAAAGGATATGCTGCAAATCTAATCTATTTACTAACTAACAAGCTACTTTCGCAAGGATTGGTCCCGGTACTTTACACTGATTATAACTATATACCATCCAATAGAGCATATATTAATGCGGGATATGAAGACACGGGTATACTTATAAACTTTAGTTGCAGTAAAAGCAAGTAGATTGCAGAATGCATTTAAAGACAAACAATGAGAAAAGTGATGGAATGAAATACGAATTATACATTGATGAAATTAAGAAATTGATTAATGTGTTATAAAGGGAATTCTGACATTGTCACCGTGTCTAATTTGCATTTTTAAATTATATGTGATATAATCTCATCAATCTAAATGAAAGGAGAATTAATATGAATACTATATTTCTTAAAAAAGAGCATAAACATTCTTAAATAGTGCTATACCTCTTTATTGTAGGTGTGAGCACTAATTGTCGTGTTTATGCCTACAGAGAAATATGTATTTGATTAGATATATATGACTATGTAGGAGCTTTCTTACATAGTCTTTTTATATGTAAAAAACTATCCTTCAAACTTTTTAGACATAAACATGAGTTAATTTATTAAAAAGGAAGTGAAAAAGATGTTTAAAGAATTTGAAGGAAGAATTGTAAAGATAATGTCGTGTTCAAATTGCAACACAAAGTGTAAACACTGTTATATTTCTTACAAGGGCTCATTTACACCTGAAGATTTATATGAAGTGGTGAGAAATCTAAAGAAAAAATACAAACTAAAGATTAATGGAACAGAACCACTATTAACGACAGGGTATTTAAAAAGCTTTAAAGAAGCTGGTGAAGAAATGGTATTAACGAATGGACTTGTTTTTAAAGATAATGAAAAGTACTTAGAAGAAATAAAGGCAGCTGGAATAAAACAAATATGTATTTCATACCACTTTGAACTACACGATTTAATTTCAAGTGTTGATAAGAAATATATTGAAAGATTAATACCAATTGTAAGAAGCTATGGATTCAAAGTCGAAGTAATGACTACAATTTCATCAATAAACTATAATAAAGTTATAGAGTATTGTGATAAAGCATATGCTATGGGAGCAACAAATATCCACTTTACAAACTACATGGTTCAAGGAAGAGCAAAGTCTGGAGATAAAAGTTTAATGCTTACTGAAGATCAAAGAAGAGAATTCTTTAGACAGCTTATGCTTGCTCGTGAAAAGTACGATATTAACGATTTAACTATTACTAGATGTGGTACTTTTGATAAGAATCCATTTCAAGAAAATGGAGGTAACTTTAGATGTCTTGCGTATAACGAAATGGTTGTGCTTACACCAGAACTAAAGGTTTATCCTTGCAACTTTCAAGCATCGCCGGGCAATGAAATAGGCTTCTATAAGGATGGAAAAATATATATCGATGACAGCTTAACCTTTAATCCAAATGAATGTTCAAGCTACTGTAAGTATTGCAAGTAAGGTTGGACTCGGGACTCGGGGACGTCCATCAAAAGTCCCATTATTGCAACTTATTTTGTCAAGTACAAATCGAGGCTAATGCGTGCTTCCCTAGTGTTTCCCTACAGCGACAACTGTTTCAAGAATAATCTTTAACGCCAAAAACGCCGTAATTAATTTACATAACATATATTATGTGATATAATATACATGTAGTGGCATGAAAACAATTTACTTCGTTATGTATTTAAGGGGTGGTTGTATGAAATTAGAAAGAACAATAGAGATATTAAAAGAGTTCTTAAAAGACTATAGTGATGAGGAAAAAGTAGTACTTGGTAATGCTTTTTGTAGTGCAGATCCGAGCATGCCCAAAAAAACATTTAGGCTAATGGAAGAAGTTACTAAATTAGAAGCAAAGGGGATAGGCGATAATCCAGAGCTTTTAATGTTACGTGCAAGATTACTTAAAGAATTGGCTTATCTTATTCGCGAAGAATCTGATATAAATGGAAGAAATATGGAGGTTCCATTTTTATTACTTACTCATGGATTTCCAAAAAAGAGGCGTGAACTTATGGAAAGAATGGCACCTTTAGATGAAACTAAATCTGCTGTTATGGAAGGTATAGTTTCATTAATTAGAGATGGATATGTATCTCCAGAAAATATATTTCTTGATACTGATGATAAAAAGACGACTATGTTGAATGCTCAATTAGCTAATGGAGAATGGTTATTGGCACTACATGGTAACGAGTTAGATAAATCGAAACCATATGGTCAATGTTGGTTTACCTATTATTCTAAAGACAGAGTAGATGCAAGCAAGGCTCGAGCTGAACAACGCGATCATAGGTCAGATGCATCATTATTTGATGACGCGTATAGATATGCATACCATGAAATGTATTATGATAAAGAAGGTCATAGCGTTTCCCAGATTAATCATGATAATGCTTCTCTTGACTTAGGTTCAAGTATTGCACAAGGAGTATTTATTAGACAACATGGTAAATACTATGATTGGGCAAGAAAAATCGACAAACAAGTTGAAGATATAGAAAATCCTGGAGCACTAGATATATAGAAATGTAATAAAAAGCAACGTTTTTGTTTTTACTTAAAGTAACAACAAAAAACGTTGCTTTTAATTGTTTATTTTGGTTGGAGGGATAGACTATGAATAATAATGATCAAAATGGTAGTCAGAGTGGGTATCAGTTTACTCCAGATTTTGGAATTTACAATAATAGAATACAGAAGTACTTTAGTAGAGTTGTTAATAATAGTGTAGAACAATTAAGAAGTGAACGAGAATCTGGGAACTCAAGGATACCAGAAAGTAATGCACAGGCTAAAAAATGTCTTATAGGCTATATCAAAACTAAAGAATTAGTTGATTTGGCTACATATATAAAGAGGCTGTTTGATCCGGATATACAGCATATAATAAGAGACATGCCGAGTGAGAGAGGACAATCGCAACCAAACAATGGACCAGCACAAGCCAATGGACAAGCGCATACAAGAGTACCAACGCAATCAAACAATGGCCCAACACAACAAAGAGTGCAAGCGCCAAGACGTGGAATGAGTCGAGGCAGGTAAACGAGAAAGAGTAACTGTAATTATATGCAAAAAGAAAAAATGAAAAAATAGAAACATTGCCTAGCATACTCAAGCATACTTTGAAGTGCAATGAGAAAGAGAGGCGTTTATGAATAATGTTATATTTATAGCAGGTCCTGAAATTATTGAAGATGGACAAGAGCAATCAGTTGAAAGATTTAAGAGTAGTATTTCTTCCAATGAAAATGTTCAAAATTGTTTTACTGTTGGGAATGGTCATGACAAGATTGATATTAGTCAGGTGGGTGAAGCACTTGAACTGGCTCGTAAAGAACAGCAGAAAGTTACAATTATTATTAATATGCATGGCACGATGAAAGATGGTCAATTCTATTTCATAAATGGGAATGAATGGATTTCTTCAAAGAAACTTTTTGCGATGATAGGTAGTAAGTTCAAAGGCCAAGCGGTTGATGTTGTAGTTGCAACTTGTAATGCAGCAGGAAGTATAAAAGACAAAAATTTGCTTCCAAGGGGAAGCGTTATTCGGAGCTGTAACATCAGCAGAAAATCCTGCAGTGATGCCAGAAATTAGAAGATTGGGTGAAATAATTGGTGATAAAGAAAACGATATGTCGGCATATTCAATAATGCGAAGCTATTTAATAGAATGTCTCAAAAATAGGTTTTCACCGGAGCTAAGTATATCAGGCGCTGATGGCTCTATAGAATTTGACGAACTTTTAAGACGAACGATTGGTACAACAATAAATAGTGATAGAGTAATGGACTGTTTAAGAGGACAAATTGATGAAGATGAGCTAAGACGACTTATAGACAAAATATCTCAAAGCAAAACCGAATGGAATATAGCAGCATTAGAATATGGAAAAGCGATTACGATTTGTTTAGCTAATAGATTTGGAAATGATTTTAGTTTAGACTCTTTTGAGCGAGTTGATAGCCCTAGGGTTCCAATGAGCACGATAGTAAGAGCTGGTTTAGAGAAAAGTACATCAATAGCAGATGTCGCTGGAATTGAACAGTGGGAGGCTATGAGAGCCCAAGTATATACAATTATGCATAATAGGCGAGGACATAAAACTCAAGAAAATACAAGGGAGGTATGATAATATGAGTAAAACAGATTATTCAAGAGCGTGTACAGAGGCTTTGGCGCTAATTAGTTATCTTTCAAAGGAAGATTATTTAAAAATTCCAACGCATGAAATAGAGTTTTTGCAAAAAAATATGGATAATAATTACGTATTTACTATTGATCCAACCATTGATTTGCCGCAACAAAATGTTTCGAAAGAGGCCTTCTCAATTATTATTAGTTTGTTTGACAAATATTTTGCTTCAGACAAGCAAAAACAACTTGTTAAAGAAATACTACAGTTAAATGAGAAGCGCTAATATGTGAATTTCACATTGTTCTAAAGAAAAAATATATGAAAGAGGGAGATTGTTATGCATGATTATGTAGATATTTCTAGAGAAATAGAGAATGCTCAATCTTATAGTCCTATGAGAGAAAATGATCTCATAAATTGGGCTCAAACAACAGGATTTGTTTATAAGAATATGTGCAGTAACTATAGTGATTTAATGAAGACTGCTAGACCCAGAGTTGAGCGCAATACGACTTATAAAGTTATGGGATTAAGGAGAGAGATGATGCCAGCACCAGTTCTTACAATTAGAGGAATACAAACTAAAGATGTTCCTCAAGATACAATTTGCTGTATAAAAGATGGTAGATGTTTTGAAATAGTATTAAGAACAGATCGTTCTACTAGGGAGCCAAGAGGACAAATGCTGATAACTGAAGTTGAAGCTTTCGACGACATGACACATATCCCAAAAGAGGATGATTATGAGTTTACTTTAGAAGTGAAAGAAAATGGCCATTTTGGATGTGATGCATTCGAATTTAACCTTGGTGATTCTCAAAGATTTGGCGGTGCAAGAGCTAAAATTGGTTTCTTCCGTGAAATAGGACGTGGAGATCATCAAGAAGGTCGTGACGAAATATAATGTGGGCGAACTAAAGATAAATTTATAAAACCTTACACAATAATTTTTGGAAAGGAGAATACATATGAATCGGCTATTTGATAAGTTTCCAATACTAAGTAAGTACGTTTCTGGCAAGATTATACTGAGTTACTTTTTACTGGATTAAAGGCTAAGCTCGCAAGAGAACTTGTTTGGTGGTTTTATCCAATTGGTCAGATTGTTCTTATAATAATGGCATAAGATATTTAAAATCGTTTTTGTTTATATAACAAAAACGTTTTTTTTTTTCGATTTGATATGATAAAATATTCGTGAAAGAAAAAGTGGAGAATAATATATGATTTTATATAGAATAATATCTAAAGAAGAATACGAAGCATATAAAGAAGGAAAGAAATTTACTGGATATACCCCAGAACGTGATATGCCTGAAACAAATAACTATTATGAGGGGAGACTAGGTCCGTCAGACACTTTTATATATTTCTTCCCATATTACGAAGCTTGTGGACTATATCATGGTGATTACATCATGCAAGTTGACATTCCAGAAGAACTATTGGACAGAGGTGTAGGAGGGTACGCTAGTCCAGTAATTTCTGATAGAATAAGATCGAGCTATGTTCTTTTGGAAGAGCTTAGAATGAAAGCGGAAGATTTTGATACAAAATATATCACTGAAATAATTCCAGGTGATGATATATTGACTCCAGAGGTACAATCAAGGTGGGAACCAAGCAAAGTCTTTTATCAAAGGTGTGACGAATCATTTTATAATTACACAGTTGATGTTGGTTTAATTAAAAATCGTTTTGTCGATTGTAGCGGATTTTTAAGGTTGGATTTTAAATTTCCTGATGAAGTCAACGCAATAGTTAAGAGAATAAAGTCGGTATTAATAAACGGCGTTTCATCAGATCCAAAAGATATAAGCACCATATCGCTTGGAGAAATGAAAAAAAAGAGAATGACACCAAGCGATTATATGGCATCAAAACTTAGTGAATCTGTTGAGATGAAAATTCAAGATATAATAAACACTTATGGTGTGGAATGTGTGAAGCAATTATTTAAAGATGGGCAAAATGAAAGACAAATAAGCGATATTATATTACTACTTACAACCGGAAATTTATATTTGAATCCAGAATATGATGTAGGGATAGTTTCAACTGTATTTTTAAAACGTGGGAGCTCAAAAGAACAAATGATGGCAAAGAAAAATCTGCTATACTTAGCGATGGAGCTTTCAAAGCTTCCTACAGATAAATATAAGCTTTATAAGAATAGTTTATTTTCTAATGTTATTATGCCTGTAACTCATAATGGTGGATCAGTTAATAATGCGGTTGGAGTAGATTTATCGCTTGTGGCTAAACTAGTTTATATGGGAAAAGATTTATCAGAGCTTTCTGAAGAAGAAGTTAAATCTATATACTCATGCGATGATACAGAACTATTATATCAAGCAGAACATGCATTGGATGAGGTAGAGGAAGGCGAAAAAGTAAATGAGCTTTTAAGACAGAGAATAAGAGAAATAACAGAAACCCAGAAACCAGAAGAGGCTAATAAAGATAATAAGCAAATAGGCAAAAATGAACGTGATGATTAATTCGGGAGTGCTCATTAAAGCCCCATTATTGCAACAAATTATGTTAGAGGAGACTAAATGAATAGAGCGGTTATCTTTGATTTAGATGGTACTTTGTGGGATGTTTTTGACTCAACGTTTGAT